>DATFPO010000124.1:0-4214 GCA_035264745.1 Solirubrobacteraceae bacterium
AGCCGCCTGGCCGCGGTGATCGGGGCGGCGCTGCTTGCGGGCGTCATGTCGGCCGGATGCGGCGCGGGCGAGCGCTCCGGGCCGGCGGCTCCGCCCAGGCCGGCTCGCGGACTGAGCGGTCAGGCGAACCGCCTGCTGGGCGGGGGACCGACCGCCTTCCAGGCGCAGCTGCGCGCGCTCCACGGCACTCCGGTGGTGGTCAACCAGTGGGCCTCATGGTGCGGGCCCTGCCACTACGAGTTCCCGTTCTTCGCCCGGCTGGCCCGGAACTACGCCGGTCGCGTGGCCTTCCTGGGGGTGGACTCCCAGGACAGTCGCGGCGCCGCGCTGCGCTTCCTGCAGCGCTATCCCACGCCCTATCCGCACTACTTCGATCCCTCGACCGCCATCGCGCGCGAATTCAGGGGCGGATTCGCCTGGCCGACCACCGCCTTCTACGACGCTGGAGGGCGGTTGACCGAGATCCACGCCGGCGGCTACGCCAGCCAGGCCAGGCTCGAGCGCGACATCCGCCGGTTCGCCCTCCATGGTTGACTCGCCCACCCTGGCCCTGGCCTTCGCGGCGGGCTTCATCTCGTTCGTGTCGCCGTGCGTCCTCCCCCTGGTGCCCGGCTACCTGGCCGTGGTCACCGGTCAGCCGCCGGGCCAGGAGGGCCGCGTCACCGCGCGAACGCTCGTGCGCAGCCTGCTGTTCGTGGCCACTTTCTCGGCGATCTTCATCCTGCTGGGGCTCAGCGCCACCGCGGCGGGATCGTTCCTATTCGCCCACAAGCCGACGCTGGACCGCGTGGCCGGCGCGCTCATCATGGCGCTCGGGGTCGTCTTCGTGGCCTCCGTGTTCGTGGTCCGGCTCAACCGCGAGTGGCGGCCGGGAGGGCTGGTGGAGCGGGCCGGACGCGGCGGGCCGGTGGTTGCCGGGGCCGCCTTCGCAGTGGCCTGGACGCCGTGCGTGGGCCCGACGCTGGGGGCGATCCTCGGGCTGGCCTCGACCACTCAGGGGACGGCCCACGGAGCGCTGCTGCTGGCGGTCTACTCGATGGGCCTGGCGCTCCCCTTCCTGCTCTCGGCGATCGGGTTCGACGCGGCGCAGCGCACGTTCGCGTTCTTCAAGCGCCATTACGCGGCGATCCAGGCCGGGGCCGGCGTGGTCCTCATCGTCATGGGCCTGCTGGTATTCACCGGAGAGCTGTTCCGGCTCAACATCGAGATCCAGCAGGCGCTCGACCGGCTGGGCCTGAACCTGTTCCAGAGCGTCTGAGTCAGCGGGCGCTGCGCTGCTCGCCGCCGGTCCGGATCCCGAGCGGCCGACCGGTGGAGGCGGCGGTGATGCCGGCGCGCAGCTGCGGCGCCGAGACGACCCCGATGACATGCCCCACGACGTCGCCCGAGCGGTCGATGAAGAACGTCTCGGGGAGCCCGCTGACCCCGTAGCGGCGGGCCACCGAGTTTCCGCGGTCACGGATGTTCAGGTAGCTCACCCCGAGCTGGCGCGTGAAGGACAGCGAGTCGTCGGTGATGTCCTGCTGGTTGAGGCCGACGAACAGCGCGCCGTCCGAGCCCTGACGGCGCCAGGCGCGCTCGAGTACCGGCGCCTCGTCGCGGCAGGGCACGCACCACGACGCCCAGAAGTTGAGCACTACCGGGGACCCGCGCAGCTCGCGCACGGACACGCGGCCGTCGGCCGCCGCGGCCGCGGAGCGGCGCGCGGCCGGCGACCCCGAGGGCGCCAGCAGCACCGGGAGTACGACCGGGGGCGCCGGGATCGGTCGCGCCCGCGAGAGCGACTCGTCGATCGCGGTGTCGCCCGACTTGGTCGCGAGCCCGTAGGCCAGCAGCCCCAGGAAGGCGGCGGCCAGCGCGACCGCCGCCACGCGCCCGGCGTAGCGCAGGGGGCCGCGCCGGGCGGTCATCCCCGGGTGCCCGCCGGCGCGCGGATGGTCATCGGACGGTCGAAGGCGACGAAGCGGTGGGTCACCAGGCGCGCGCGGGCCACCAGGCGCTCGCGCAGGACGCGACCGCTGCGGATGTCGATCCACAGCCGCGTCCACACCGGGGTGCCAGGGTCCATCAGGGCCACCTCGGCGACCCCGGGGCGGCCGCCCGGCGGGGTGAGCAGCTCGACCGCCTCGGCGTAGGGGGTCCAGCTGAACCACGAGCGGGTCGAGAACGCGACCCCGCCCTCGGCGTCGGCCTGTCTCCGCCAGGGAAGCCCGGGCACCCGCAGCCACTGACGGCCCCCGATCTGCACCGCGGCCACTCCGGTGCCCGTCGAGTAGGCCAGGCGGTCCGGAGCGCTCAGCCGATACTCGGTCACCGCCAGTGTGCCGGGTCCGCTGGTGACGCGCTCGAGCTCGCGAACCGCGCCGAGTCCGCGCATGGTGGCCTGCGCGCGCTCGAGGAGCGCCCGCGCCCGCCCCGACTGCGCCGGCGCCCACCGGGCGGGCAGCCCGACCCGGTACCAATGGATCCCGTCGCGGACGCTCACGTCGAGTCGGGCGGGCGCCCGCGCCAGCGCGAACCGAACGCACCCCGGCCCGCACCGCCGGCCACGGGCGCCGGGCACGCGAGCGGGCCCCGGCGCCGGGCGCCCGCGGTAGTCGACCAGGCGCACCGTGGCCCGCAGCCCGGCACCGCGCCGGCGCAGGTAGGCGGCGACGACCTGGGAGCCCGCGAGGTCCGCGACCGAGAGCTCGCCGCCCGCCGGAGCCGGCAGCGGACAGGGCTGGCAGGCGGGCACGGCGGTGGCGCTCCCGCTTGCCGCCTGCAGCTGGCGCGGCGGGAGCGGGAAGCTGACCAGGACGGCGGTGGCGGTGACGATCGCCACGGCCAGCAGCGGCTCGGCTCGCAGCAGCCGCCAGTGCCGGCGCTCGAGGCGCCGATCGGGATGCGGGTTGGCGGCGATCAGCCGCGGGCGCAGGCGCCGGGCGTGCGTGTGGGCGACGACGGCGGCCGCCACCACCAGCGCGATCTTGACCAGCAGGACCAGCCCGTATCCGGTCAGCCACCGCGGCCCCGGGGCGCCGAGCTCGATCACCGCGTTCACCACCCCGGTGGCCACCACCACCAGGAATGCCGGGAGGGCCACCGAGCCGAACGCGGGTAACACATCGGTGGCCACGGCACGGCGGGCGGCGTGTCCACCGCCGCGCAGCAGCGGCCACCACACGGCGACGAGCATCCCGGCGCCGCCCAGCCAGACGGCGCCGGCGCCCAGGTGGACCAGGTCGGCCGCCAGCGCGCCCGCGCGCGGGGTGGCCGAGTCGGCGTGGCCGGACGCGGACACGCACGCCAGGGCGCCGACCGCAGCCAGCGCCGCCAGCCGTGGCGAGCGCCGCGACAGCGCCAGCGCCAGCGCGACGCAGGCCAGGATCCCGATCCGGGCGACGCCGGCGGGTCCGGCGAGCAGGTAGTCGGCTAGCGCGGCCGCCGAGACCCGTCCCGCCGCGGTGAACGCCTCCACCGAGGCGGCCAGCGCGGCCAGGCCGAGGGTCAGGACGCCGACGTCGTCGGTCAGCGAGCGGGCCCGCGCGGTCACTCGGGCGGCGTCGATGTCGAGCTGGGCCGAGCGGGCTTGCAGCGCGGGCGGCGCCAACCAGCTCTCGCCCCGCCGGCCGATCAGCGCCTGGACCAGCAGCGCGCCCGCGAACAGCAGCAGGGCGAGGTACAGCGCCCCCCGGGCCGCTGTGCGCACCCAGCCGCCGCGGCTGAACGGGCTCGCGTGCAGCGACGCCGCTCCTGTCGCCGTCACCCGCACCCCGAAGCCCAGTGAGCCCTCGAGCGGATGGCCGTCGGCGGTGGACACCGAGCGCCAGAGCACCCGGTAGGCCCCGCTCGGCAGGGGCGAGGCGGGTGTCAGCACCAGGCGCCGGTGGTCTACCACCCGCTGGCTGGCCGGGACGGCGCGTCCGCCCCGCCCCTGGTAGAGCCGGGCCTCGCTCAGAGGGGTGTTCAGCGGCTCCGAGAAGACCAAGACGATGCGGCTCGGTGGGTGCTGCAACCGCCCGCCGGGCGCCGGCGACGCCGCTTGCAGCGACGCATGCGCCAGGGCGGCGGGCGCGGTGGCCGCGAGCGCGAGCAGCGCCGCCGTCAATGCGACCGGGACGAGGCGGACGAAGCAACGCGTGGGCATGGCGGGCGCGGGCGGCGGACGCCCGCGGCACCGCTTGAGTCTAGATACGCCCGGCGGGCGCGCCCTCGCTCCCCGCTCGCGGGTA
>DATFPO010000125.1:0-1912 GCA_035264745.1 Solirubrobacteraceae bacterium
CGCGATGGCCACCATGGTCAGATAGAGCGCCGTCCGCGACGAGATCGTGTCCGGATTGCCGACTCCCGGTGGGTTGGGCGGGTACTTCAACGCCGGCACCAGGGCGATGGCGACGAAGAGGAGCCCGGCGAGCCAGATTGCGGTCGACCAGTCCCCGCGCTGCCCCGCCCGGCCGCGCAGGACGGCGAACGCCAGCGAGAACAGCCCCCCGATCGCCAGCCCGTACAGAGCTCCGGCCAACAGGAGCCCTGCCCGCTGCCCGCCCCGGCTGACGACGGGCGCCGCCGCCGGGGTCATCCCGTGATGGCCGGCCGCCTCCACCCGGATCGCGTGCTCGACCTTGGGCTCTCCGACCGCGAAGCCGAAGCCGGCGGCCAGGACCCCCGCGGCCAGTCCGGCCGCGAGCCCGCGGACCAACAGAGCCGCGATCACGTGGCCCTCGGTCGCGCTAGTGGCAGGGGGCGCCGAACATGTGACGCCCGTCGTGCATGAGCTCGTGGAGCAGGTTGCCCGCGCGGGACACCTGGCCCTGGTCGAGGACGACCAACCACAGCACGAGCGCCAGGACCGCCGCCAGCGCTAGCCATGGGACCAGGTCCCGAAGGGGGATGGGCTCGAGGACGGCGGCTTGGTTCATGCGAACCTCCTCGGGATCGTGCGTCCCGGTCGGGGCTGCGCGGCGGCCGAGTGTCTGGCTTCCGGTTGGCGCCCCCGCCTGGTCGACGCGTCGCAAGGACGCCGCGAGCCAGGCCTGCCGCCCGGTCACAGTGGCGCGACCGCGCCGGAGTCACACCGGCTTCCTCGCGCCGCCGCAGGGTCCCGGCCAAACTAGCGGCCGCCCGTCGGGCGGCCGGCGCTCATCCCGCTGTTTGCGCGATTTTCGTGCGGTTGGCGGGACCGGGGGAGGCGCCGGGTCCCGGCAATCGCTCCCGCGGCGCCGCGGGTTCACCCGCCGCCGGCGGCTAGGCGGCCGGCCCGGGCGGGGCGTGGGTGAGGCCGCCGTCCACCACCAGGCTGGCCGCGGTCACGTAGGAGGCCTCATCGGAGAGCAGGAAGGCCACGGTGCTCGCCACCTCCCAGGCGGTGCCCTGGCGGCCGAGGGGGATCGGGACGTCCGCCCGCTGGGGGTACAGCTTGGTCGCCTGGCGGCCCAGCGCGGTGTCGATCAGGCCCGGGACCACCAGGTTCACCCTCACGTCGGGGGCGGCCTCGATGGCGGCGTGCCGGTTGAGCGCCTCCAGCGCCGCCTTCGACGCCGAGTAGGCCGGCAGCGGCATGACCCGCAGGCCGGCGACCGACCCGATCAGGACCGCCGAGCCGCCCGGCGCCAGGCGGCCGAGCCCGTGCTTGAGGCCGAGGAAGTGCGAGCGCAGGTTGACCGCCATCACCCGGTCCCAGTCCTCGGCGCTGGTGCGCTGCAGTCCCAGGCCGGCTCCGATGCCCACGTTCAGCACGAGTCCGTCCAGGCCGCCGAGCCCCTCCTCGGCCGCCGCGATCATCGCGGGCACCTCCTCTTCCTCGCTGGCGTCGGCGGCCAGAGCCACCCCGCGCGCCCCCTCGGCGCGGACCGTCTCGACCGTCTCCTGGGCGGCCGCCAGATCGACGTCGGCCACCGCGACCGAGGCGCCCTGGCGAGCGCAGATGGCGCAGATCGCGCGGCCGTTGCCGATGGGCGGGTCCTCCACACCGGCGCTCTGCTGACCGCCGCCGACGACCAGTATGCGGCGGCCGCCGAGCCGCTGGCGCTCCGCGCTGTCAGGGCTCGAGCTCACCGGTGTGACGGTAACGCGCTCAGGCGCTGACGGCTCGCTCCGACCCCAGCTCGCCCAACCGCCTTGCCAGCCGGCGGCGCCTGGCCACCAGCTCCTTCTCCAGCGCGGCGATCTCGTCCCGGCGGCGGCGGATCAGTTCG
>DATFPO010000126.1:0-5370 GCA_035264745.1 Solirubrobacteraceae bacterium
CCTATCCTCCTCCCCGTGTCCCGATCCCGCCCCAGTCCCCGCCACGTGGTCATCGCCGCGCTCGCCGGACTCCTCGGGGCCGCCCTGTGGTGGCGTCGGCACCCCTCCGCGTGTCCCTACGGCCAGCGCTTCTTCGTGGAGGCGCCCCACCCGTTCATCACCCGGGCGAGGCTGGCCGAGGCGCTCGAGCCGGGGCCGGGCGAGCGGATGCTCGAGGTTGGGCCCGGAACCGGCTATTACACCCTCGGCGTCGCGGAGACCCTCGGGCCGGACGGCCGCCTGGACGTCTTCGACATCCAGCAGGAGATGCTCGACCACACGATGCGGGCGGCCGCCCGCCGCGGCCTGGCCAACCTCCACCCCGCGCGCGGCGACGCCACGTCGCTGCCCTACCGCGACGCCAGCTTCGACGCCGCCTACCTGGTGACCGTCCTGGGCGAGATCCCCGACCAGCGGGCGGCGCTACGGGAGCTGCGCCGGGTGCTGGCCCCGACCGGCAGGCTGGTGGTCGGCGAGGTCCTGCTCGACCCGCACGTCGTCACCTTCGCTGCGCTGCGCGAACGTGCGGCAGCCGCCGGGCTGCGCTACGAGCGCCGCTCGGGCGGTCGGCTGGGGTACTTCGCCCGCTTCACCCCGGTCTGACCCGGGCACTCCCGGCCCGCTAGCCGGTGCCGGCGGCGCCCCGGGCGTCGTGCAGCCGGCGGTCCAGCGCCTCGAGCTGGGCGTGCAGCTCGTCGGGCAGCCGGTCGCCGAAGCGGGCAAGGTGCTCACGCATCGACGCCAGCTCGGTCCGCGCCTCGGCCGGATCGACCTCCAGCAGCTCACGCAGAACGTCGTCGGAGATGTCCAGGCCGTCCGTGTCGATCGCGTCGGGGCTGGGCAGGCGCCCGATCGGGGTGTCGACCGCCTCGGCCGCGTCGTCGCAGCGACGGAACGCCCAGGCGATCACGCGGCTGTTTTCGCCGAATCCCGGCCACAGGAAGCGGCCGTCGGCGTCCTTGCGGAACCAGTTGACGTAGAAGATCTTGGGCAGCCGGGCGCCCTCGCGGCGGCCGATCTCCAGCCAGTGGCGGAAGTAGTCGGCCATGTGGTACCCGCAGAAGGGCAGCATGGCGAACGGGTCGCGGCGAAGCGTCCCGACCGCGCCGGCCGCCGCCGCGGTGGTCTCCGAGGACATGATCGAGCCCAGGAAGACGCCGTGCTCCCAGTCGTAGGCCTCGTTGACCAGCGGCACGACTGTGGAGCGCCGGCCGCCGAACAGCATGGCGTCGATCGGAACTCCCCTCGGGTCCTCCCACTCCGGGGCGATCGACGGGCACTGGGACGCGGGGGCGGTGAAGCGGGCGTTGGGGTGGGCGGCGGGGGTGTCGGAGTCGGGCGTCCAGTCGCCGCCTCGCCAGTCCACGGCGCGGGCGGGCGGCTCGGGCGTCATGCCCTCCCACCAGACGTCGCCGTCCTCGCCGAGGGCGCAGTTGGTGAAGACGCAGTTCTCCCGCAGGGTGGCCATCGCGTTTGGATTGGTCTTCTCGCCGGTCCCGGGAGCCACGCCGAAGAACCCGGCCTCGGGATTGATGGCGTAGAGGCGACCGTCCTCGCCGAACTTCATCCAGGCGATGTCGTCGCCGATCGTCTCGACCTTCCAACCGGGAAGCGTCGGGATGAGCATGGCCAGGTTGGTCTTGCCGCAGGCCGAGGGGAAGGCGCCGGTGATGTGCTTCACGTCCCCCTCGGGCGAGGTGACCTTGAGGATCAGCATGTGCTCGGCCATCCAGCCCTCGTCGCGGGCCATCGCCGAGGCGATCCGCAGCGCGAAGCACTTCTTGCCGAGCAGCGCGTTGCCGCCGTAGCCGGACCCGAAGGACCAGATCTCGCGCGTCTCGGGGAAGTGGACGATGTACTTATTGTCGGCGTTGCACGGCCACGGGACGTCGTCGGTGCCCTCCTCCAGGGGGGCCCCCACCGAATGCAGGCAGGGGACGAAGTCGCCGTCCTCTCCGAGGACGCCTAGGGCGTCCTGCCCCATGCGGGTCATGATCCGCATGCTCAAGGCGACGTAGGCCGAGTCGGTGAGCTGGACGCCGATGTGGGCGATCGGTGAGCCCAGCGGGCCCATCGAGAACGGGACCACGTACATCGTGCGACCGCGCATGCACCCCCGGAAGAGGTCTGCCAGGGTCTCTCGCATCTCCTCGGGATCGCGCCAGTTGTTGGTCGGACCCGCGTCCTCCTCGCGCTGGGAGCAGATGAAGGTGCGGTCCTCCACGCGGGCCACGTCGCCGGGGTCCGAGCGGGCCAGGTACGAGTTCGGACGCTTGGCCTCGTCGAGCCGCTCGAACGTCCCGACCTCGACCAGGCGCTGGCACAGCGCGTCGTACTCCTCGGCCGACCCGTCGCACCACTGAACGGCGTCGGGCTGGACGAGGTCGGCCACCTCGTCGACCCAGGCCAGCAGCTTGGCGTGCTTGGTGGGGGCGGCGGCGGTGGTCTCGCTCAAGGGCTGGTCAACTCCGGGGCGTCGCGGTGGGCGGGCGTCGGATTCTTTCGCACCGCTTCGGATGACGCGGTCAGATGCCTGACCTCGCACGGATCGTGCCCAGCCCGGCCTCCGGAGCGCTGGTGCATATGGTCGTCACTCCACGTTCTCCTCGGCCGCCGGCAGCGGCTCGCCCGGCTCTCGGCGCGGCACCAGCACCGCGCGCTTGAACTCGGCCACCAGGGTCCCGTCCTGGTTGTAGACCCGGGTGTGGACGCGGACCACCCCCCGGTCGGGCTTGGAGCTCGAAGGCTTGGCCGACAGCACCTCGGACTCGGCGAACAGGGTGTCGCCGTGGAACACCGGGGCCGGGTGCTTGAGCTCCTCGGTGGCGAGGTTGGCGATCGCCTTTCCCGAGACGTCGGACACCGACATGCCAAGCGCCAGCGAGTAGACCAGCGGACCGACGACCACGTTGCGTCCCTGCTGGGACCGGCCGGCGTAGACGTCGTTGATGTGCAGCGGGTGGTGGTTCATGGTCAGCAGGCAGAAGATGTGGTCGTCCGCCTCGGTGACCGTCTTGGCCGGCCAGTGCTTGTAGGTGGCCCCCACCTCGAACTCCTCGAGGTAGCGGCCGTAGGGATGGGCGCCGGACGCCTCGCGCTCGGCCTGGCCGGTCTGAATGCCCTCGGTGGTGGTCTCGTTCATGTGGACGTGTGGATCTCCCTGTCGCGTGCGGACGGCCCTGAAGGATGCCGCGTTCGGGCCGGCGACGTCCCGCCGGGCTCGCGACGCCGCCCCCGGGCGCCCGGACGCGCATACCTGCGACGGTGCGCCCGGCCGGGCGAGGTCACCAAGGCGATCGCCGAGGGCCCAAGCCCGATGAGGAGACCGCTGGTCGGTTGGCCGCAGCGGGCTGGACCCGTAGTGCTAGGGCTCCCACAAGTACGGCGGGAGGAACCTAGGGCATAATCCGCGGCCGCCTTGGTCCGCTTCCTGCTCACAGCAGCGGCCGTGCCCGGTCCGCCGCTCGACGACTTCTACAAGACGGTCGCGGGCATCTCGTTCACCCTGCTCGGCCTATGGTGGATCGTCGTACAGCTCAAGTACGCGGAGGGCGCGGGTGACCCGACGCGTCGCCGGCACGCCTACGGGGTGATGATGTACTTCCTGCTGCCGGGGGTCATGACGCTCGTGTCGGCGGTCAACAGCGACCATCTCAGCCTCTTGTGGAGGCTCGCGTTCGGGGTGGCCGCCGTCCTGGGGTTGCTCGAGATCATCCTGTTCTGGGTGACCCCGGGCGCCAAGAGCCTGCCGGCGACCGCGTTGCGGGTGTTCGCGCTGGCCCTATACGGGTTGATCCTCGCCTTCGCGATCCACCCGAAGCTCCCGGTCCAGGTCGGCCTCGGGCTCACTCCCCGCGAGGCCGAGGCAATACTGGTCGGGCTGCTGATCGTGGTGGGGGTCAACCTGGCGTGGCTCGGAGTGACCGAGTCGGGCGAGACGGCAGGGGCCTGACCGAGGTTCGCCGTGCGCAACCCCCGCAACTTCGCCAAGCCGCTGGCCATCGGGGCCCCCCAGCCGCCGCTGGAGATCCCGGTCAAGCCGTCGCGGATGATCCACTTCTTCGACCCGTCCAACCAGCGGGTGGTGGCCAAGCTGCCGGAGCTCGCGCCCACCACCGACATCCTGCTGGGCAACCTCGAGGACGCCATCGCGGTCGAGAACAAGGAGGCCGCCCGTGAGGGCCTGGTGCGGGTCGGCCGCGAGCTGGACCTCGGGGACACGGCGCTGTGGACGCGGGTCAACGCCCTGGAGTCGCCCTGGGCGCTGGACGACCTCACCCGCCTGGTCACCGAGATCGGCGACCGCCTCGAGGTGGTCATGGTCCCCAAGGTGGAGGGTCCGTGGGACATCCACTACGTCGACCGGCTGCTGGCCCAGCTGGAGGCCAGGGCGGGGCTCGAGCGCCCGCTGCTGGTGCACGCCATCCTCGAGACGTCGCTGGGCGTGGTGAACCTCGAGGAGATCGCCACGGCCAGCCCCCGCATGCAGGGCATGAGCTTCGGCCCGGCCGACCTGGCCGCGTTCCGGCGCATGAAGACCACCCGCGTGGGCGGCGGCCACCCCGCCTACCGGGTGATCGAGGATCCGGATTCCGACGATCCCGACGCCCCTCGGGCCACCGCGCAGCAGGACCCCTGGCACTACTCGATCGCTCGCATGGTCGACGCCTGCACCTCGGCCGGCATCCTGCCCTTCTACGGGCCCTACGGCGACATCCGGGACCAGCTCGGCTGCGAGACACAGTTCCGGGCCGCCTTCCTGCTCGGCTGCGTCGGCGCCTGGTCGCTCCACCCCGTGCAGATCGGGATCGCCAAGCGGGTGTTCAGCCCGCCCGCCGACGAGGTGCGGTTCGCCAAGCGGGTGCTGGAGGCCATCCCGGACGGACGCGGCGTGCACATGATCGACGGCAAGATGCAGGACGACGCCACCTGGAAGCAGTGCAAGGTGATGGTCAAGCTGGCCGAGATGCTGGCGCGCAAGGACCCCGAGCTGGCGGAGGCGTACGGGTTCGAGACCACCGGCTCCCGCTAGGGTCCCCGCCCCGTGCGCTTCTTCGAGTACGAGTCCAAGGAGATCGTCCGCCGCGCCGGTATCCCGACCTCGAAGGGGGGCTTTGCCAAGACCGCCGAGGAGGCGAGGGAGCGCGCCGCCGAGGTCGCGGGCCCGGTGGTCATCAAGTCCCAGGTCCTCACCGGAGGTCGCATGAAGGCCGGCGGCGTGCGGTTCGCGGACACCCCCGAGGAGGCTGCCGCCCACGCGGAGGAGATCCTGGCCCTCGAGATCAACGGCCACATGCCGCGCGGCGTGCTGGTCGACGAGCGGGTGTCGGT
>DATFPO010000127.1:0-2554 GCA_035264745.1 Solirubrobacteraceae bacterium
CGCGGGCTGCGATCCGGTCCGGCGCAGGATGCGCTGGCGATCCTCGTTGCTCATCGCGCGCTGTCTACCCGTGCCCCTCGCCCGAAAACCGCCGGTCACGCGCGTCCGGATCCCTCTGGGGTGAAGCTGCTCCACACCGTCGAGGCGGCGGCCCCCAGATCGGCGCCATCCGTCACCTCGAGCCTGACCACCCACTTCACCCACTGGAAGCCCCGCCGGCCGGGAGCGACGAGCCGCGCCGGCGCGCCGTGGCCATGTGACAGCGGCTCGCCGGCCACCCTCGTGGCCAGCAGCAGGTCGGCTGCGCGCGCCAGCGGGAAGCTCCAGCGATAGCCGGTGTGCGAGACCACCCGCACGTGACTGGCCCTGGGCAGGGGACGCGCCATGTCGATCAGGTGGGCCAGCCTCACGCCGCGCCATCGCTGGGTGGAGTAGAAGCCGCCGGTGCAGTCCAGGGTGGCCCCCAGCTCGTCGCCGAGGTCGAGCTGGCTCGCGCGCAGCTCGAGGGGCGAGCGCACGAGCCCGTCGATTCGCAGCCGGTAGCCGGGTCCGGAGATGGGCCGCGGGGCGTCCGCGACCCAGGACGTGGTGGGGAAGGCGTTGCCCTCCCCAGACCCCGCCTCGTACGAGCCGGCGAACCGCCGCCGCGCTCCGGGCCAGCCGAGCGCCTGGGCCAGCGGACGCTGCAGCCACCAGATGCCGACGCCGCCCACGGCCACCCCCACCGTGCGCAGAAACTGGCGCCGGCTGGTCAGGTCGCGCGTCCGTGGGCGCCGCGCGCGGCGGACGAGGTGGAGCGCGACCACCACTGCGAGCGCCGCGCCCAGCGCCGTATGCCAGACCAGGAGGCTGTACCCGGCGAGGGAGGCGTCGCCGGCCGAGCTCCACACCCAGCCGGAGCCCAGCGTGATCGTCACCAGGCCGAGGGCTGCCAGCCCCAGCGCGGTCGCGGCGTCCCAGCGGGACGGCCCAGCACGCGGGGCCACACCCGCCGCAGCTTCCAGACCAGTACCAGCGCCAGCGCGCCGCCTCCCGCGGCGTGGGCCGCGAATACCCAGGCGGCCGCGCCGTCACCGCTGAACCAGGTCAGCAGCCCGGTGACGGCCAACAGCGATACCAGGAGGGCGAGGGTCCAGTCGGTGCCCCGGGGTGTCACCGCGGTCGAGTCTAGGCCCGGACCCTTACAGGGCGGTGATGCTCGCCAGAATCGGCCGGCTCAGGGCTTGCCCTTGTCCTTCCGATGCCCGATGGCTGACAAGTTGTCGTCGCCGTGTCCACCGTCGTCGTCGGCGCTCGTGTCGGAGTTGTCGTCCCGTTCGTCGAACTGGACCACCGGGGCGGCGCGCTGAACCGGTCGCCCCTCCGGCTTGCCGCCGGGGACGGTGTCGGGGGCGGGCGTGTCGTGGGCCGTGTTCGGCAGCCCGTGCGCCTGGCCCGTCGAGCCGTTGCCGCCGAGCGGGTGGTCGCCTCCGAGCGAAGGCTGAGTCGCGTGGCTTCCGGATCCGTGGCCGCTCGAGCCGTGGCGGCTCGATCCGTCGCGGCTCGAACCGTGGCGGCTCGACCGCCCGTTCGAGACGCCGTGACCGAGCTGGAGACCCGAGCCCTGGCCGGCCGCCGGCGACGAATGGGCGAGACCGGCCGCGCTCGCCGGCCGCCCGTGGGCGGCCCGGGGGACCGCGCGAACCACGGCCGGGCCGGCGATGCCCACAGGTGCTCGGTCCGCGCTTCGCCGCGCCTGGGGCGCCACCGGGACCCTGTGCTGCGCCAGCTCCTCCTCCGCCACCGCGCCCGCCGTTCCGGCTCCAACCGCGACCAGTCCGACCGCGATCAGCTTGCCGGCTCCGCCGCCGGCGGCGCCCAGGCCGCCCAGCGCGCCCGCGCCGATCGCCGCCGTGCCGCCTCCGCCGATTCCGATCTCGGCCAGGATCGTGCTCTTGAGCCCGGCGCTGGGGACCACCGGCAGCAGCGCCGCCATCGCCTTCCGCTGGCGGCGCACCTCGGCCTCGAACTCGCGGCAGCCCTCGCAATCTCGGACGTGGCGGCGCAACGCCCCCCGCCTCAGGGCGCCGCCGGCGAGCGTCGACAGCTGCTCGCGAACCTCCGAGCACGGGGTCTCCCGCGCGAGGCGGCTGGCGGCGAGGGAGCGTCTTGCCTGGAACACCAGCGCCTTCACCTTGGCTCGTGAAGAACCCACGACATCGGCGATCTCCTCGTGGGACAGCGAGCCCAGCTCGGCGAGCACCAGCGCGGCGCGCTGGTCGTCGGGCAGCCGGCGCAGGTCGACCAGCATGTTGCGTATGTCCTCGCGCCGCTGGACCTCGGAGGCCAGCCCCTCGGTGGCGGGCTCGGCGTCCTCCAGCGGGGCCCTGTCGCGACGCGACCGCAGGACGGACAAGCACTGGTTGCGCGCGATCGTGTACAGCCAGGGCCGAAGCTGGATCGGCTTGTTCGACGAGACCAGGTCCCGGTAGGCGGCCAGGAACGTCTGCTGGAGGGCGTCCTCACCCTCCTCGCGGTTGCCGAGCATGTGCCGGCAGAACGAGAGCAGCGGACG
>DATFPO010000128.1:0-4520 GCA_035264745.1 Solirubrobacteraceae bacterium
GCGCTGGTGGGCGCGGGGGCGGGCACCGCGCTGGTCCTGGTGCGCGCGCGCCGCCGCGCGCAGCGGCGGCGATCGCGCCCCGGCTCGGTGCTGGGGCTGGCCGAGCGCACGGCGCGCGACGTGGCCGGCGAGGCGCGGCGCCTGTGGTCGCCCGTGCACCGCGCCCGCTGACCGGGGGCCGAGCGCCGATGACCTCGCGCCCGGTGCCCTCCACCGGCGCCGCGCTGCTGTAGCTTGGGCCGCGAGCCGATGGCGACCTGCTACCGCCACCCCGGCCGCGAGACCGGAGTCTCGTGCTCGAGCTGCGGGCGGCCGATCTGCCCCGACTGCATGACCCCCACCCCGGTCGGCATGCGCTGCCCGGAGTGCTCGCGCGAGCGCACGCGCGTGCGCACCGCACGCGACCTGGTCAGCCAGCCGGTGGTGACCTATGCCCTGATCGCGATCAACGTCGTGCTCTGGGTGGCCGAGCTGGTCACGGGCGCGGGGGGCGGGCAGGGCGGGGGCCTGGTGCTCGAGCAGGGGGCCCTGATCGGCCCGGCGGTCGCGGACGGCGAGTACTGGCGCCTGGTGACGGGGGCGTTCCTGCACGCCAACCAGCTGCCGTTCGGACTGCTGCACGTCGGGTTCAATATGTACCTCCTCTACTACCTGGGCCGGCTGCTGGAGCCCGCGATCGGGCGGCTCAAGTTCGCCGCGATCTACTTCACCGCGCTGTTGTGCGGCTCGTTCGGCGCGCTGCTGCTGTCGCCGGATGCGCCGACGGTGGGCGCATCCGGCGCGGTCTTCGGCCTGATGGGGGCGGCCGTGGTCGTCATGCGGGCGCGGGGAATCGACCCCTGGCAGTCCGGGATCGGGCCGCTCATCGTCCTGAACCTGGTCCTCACCTTCGGCCTGCGCAACATCTCGATCGGCGGCCACATCGGCGGGCTGATCGGGGGCGCGGTGGCCGCCTACCTGCTGGTGGAGATGGGGGCCCGGAGGCGCTCGGCGGCGGTCCCGCTGCTGGCCTGCGCGGCGCTGGCCGCGGCCTCGGTGGCCGGCTCGCTGGCGGTGGCCGCCCAGAGCGTCTAGGCGAGCTCGAGCACCCGAGAGTCGAGGTCGCCCGCAGGGATGATGTCCCCCACCCGCTCGGGATGCAGGACGCCGGCCAGCAGCTCCAGGCCCTCGATCAGGCGGGGCCCGGGCCGGGAGAAGTACGCCGCGGCGTTGACCGCCACCACCTGCCCGGCGCCCAGGGCGTCCAGCGCGGCTCGGTGCGCCTGCGCCTCCTCGCGCGCCCGGGGGGCGTCGTAGCCGCAGGGCATCACCACCACGACGTCGGGACGCGACCGGGCCACCTCATCCCAGCTGGCCTGGGCCGAGCGCTCGCCGGTGAAGCCCAGGACGTCCTCGCCGCCCGCGTACTCGATGAGCTGGGGCGTCCAGTGGCCGGCGACGTAGACGGGGTCCAGCCACTCGAGCGCGGCGACCCGGGGCCGGGGGGCGCCGCCCACGGCCGTACGGACCCGGTCGATGCGCTCGGCGGCGTCGCGCAGCAGGGCCTGCGCCTCGAGCTCCCGGCCGGTCGCCGCGCCGAGGCGGCGCACGTCCTCCAGCACCTCCCCGACCGTTGAGGGGTCAAGCGAGATCACCCGCGGATGCGACGGGATCTCGCGCGCGATCGCCCGAACGTCGTCGAACGACACCGCGCACACCTCGCAGAGGGCCTGCGTGACGATCAGGTCCGGAGCCAGGTCGCCCAGCCGGTCCCCGTCGAGCTCGTAGATGAACTCGCCCCGTCCGATTCGCTCGCGCACCGCGGCGTCGATCTGCGCGGCCGACAGGCCGGGCCCGATCAGGTCGCGGGTCACCCGGGGGCGGTCGGCCGCGGCGGGCGGGTGGTCGCACTCGTGGGTCACGGCGATAACCTCGTCGTCGAGCCCGAGAGCGAACAGCGTCTCGGTCGCCGACGGAACCAGCGAGACGATCCTCACGGGGAAACGATATGGCACTGCTGTCCGGGGACGACATCGACCGCCACCTCGCTCGCAGCGAGTGGAAGCGAGAGGGCGACGCGATCGTCCGAGAGTGGAAGTTCGAGGACTTCGCCCAGGCCATGGGCTTCGTCAACCGGGTGGCCGAGGCCGCCGAGGACGTCAACCACCATCCGGACATCCTGGTGCACGGGTGGAATCGCGTCCGGCTGTCGGTCACCAACCACGCCGAGGGCGGGCTGACCGAGGCGGACTTCTCGTTGGCCGGCATGATCGACGGGCTGGCCTGAGCGGCGCGGGGCCCGAGCCGGGCCAGGCCCGCCGGGCCGGACGACCGCCGGGAGGGCGCCTGCTACGGTTCGGCCGCCGGCCGTATGAACGACGACCTGCCCCGAAGTAGCGGCGGACATCTGGCCACCCGGCCGCGGGGGATCGCTTGAGCGTCCTGCTGCTCATCGCGCTCGCCGCGCTCGTGGCGATGAACGGCTTCTTCGTGGCTGCCGAGTTCGCGCTGGTCCGGGTGCGCCGCAGCAAGATCGAGGAGCTCGACCGCGAGGGCGTCTCGGGCACCGGCCGCGTGCTCTCGCAGCTGGACGACATCAGCGCTTACCTCTCCGCCTGCCAGCTCGGGATCACGATGGCGTCGCTCGGGATCGGCTTCCTGGGAGAGCCGGCGGTGGCCAGGCTGGTCGAGCCCGTCCTCGGAGACGTGATGTCGCACGCGGTGGCGGTCACCGTCGCGATCGCCTTCGCCTACGTCGCGACCACCGCCGCCCACATCACGCTCGGCGAGCAGGTGCCCAAGATCTACGCCATCGTCAATGCCGAGCGCATGGTGCGCACGGTCTCGGGCCCGCTGCAGCTCTTCTATGTGGTGATGCGTCCGTTCATCCAGGTGCTGAACGCCACCTCGAACGCGATGCTGCGGGTCCTCGGGATCCGTCCCGACATCGCCGCCGAGGAGGCCGAGACCCCGGAGGAGATCAAGGCGATCATCGCCCAGTCGTACGCCGGCGGCCACCTCGATCCCGGCGAAGCGGGGATGCTGTCCGGCGTCTTCCACCTGCACGAGCAGGACGTGCGGCGCGTGATGACCCCGATTCCCGCGGTGGTGACCGTCGACATCTCCGAGGACGTGAAGACGGCGCTGCGCCGCTGCACCGAGGCCGGCCACACCCGCCTGGTGGTGACCGAGGAGCACAACCGCGACCGGGTCCTGGGCCTCGTCCATGCCATCACCCTGGCCCGGGAGCTGATGTCCAAGGGCCCCGAGGCGCCGCTGGAGCCCCTGATCATGGACGCGCCGATCGTTCCCGAGACCAAGCCGCTGGACGACCTGCTGGCCCAGCTCCAGCGACTTCGCGCCGGGATGGCGGTCGTGGTGGACGAGTACGGCCGCGTGGCCGGGATCGTCACCGTCGAGGACATCATCGAGGAGGTCGTGGGGGAGATCGAGGACGAGACTGACCCTCGCGGCGGCGACATCCGCCGGCTGGCCAACGGCGACTGGTTCGTTCGCGGCCACGTTCCCGTGACCGACCTGCACGACTACGGCCTGTCGCTGCCGGCCGACTCCGAGTCCTACAACTCGGTCGGCGGTCTGGTCTTCACCCGGCTCGGCCGGCTTCCCCGGCGCGGCGAGACCGTTTCCGCCGACGGGTTCTCGATCCGGGTGGAGTCGGTCCGGGAAAACCGCGTCGAGACGGTGCGCATCCGCGAGCGGCGACCGGTCGGCGACGCCTCGGGCGCCTGAACGCTGGAGGTGGCGAAACCTTGCCGAAGGCGCTACGTTTCAAGTGCCACAACCGACGCGCCGGGGTGCAGCGCGGTTGGGGAGGAGAGATGGTGGACCCGAGTCCACCCCATTAAGCCGACCGGCCCGCGGGGGAGCGGGCCGGTCGCGCTGTATGGGAGGAGGTGCGGCTATGAGGTACGTCGCGCCGCTCAGTATGGGGGCGCCACTTCAAGCTGCGCTAAATCCGCAACGGCGCGGTCAGTCGTAGGCGTAGAAGCCCCGCCGCGCCTTGCGCCCCAGCACTCCCTCGCGGGCCATGTCCCGAATCCGCTCGGGGACCTCGGTGCCGATGGCGTCGCCGATGGCCTCGGCGACGTCGAGGCCGACCAGGTCGAGCAGGGCGAGCGGGCCCATCGGATGCCCGGCCCCGAGCTTCATGCACGTGTCGATCTGCTCAGGCTCCAGGCCGCTCGCCTCCAGCAGGCGCACGGCGTCGAACAGGTAGGGGAACAGGAGCCGGTTGACCACGAACCCCGGACGGTCGGGCGGCACCTCGACCGCGGTCTTGTCGAGGGCCTCGCACAGGGCCAGCGCCCGCCGCCGGGTCGTCCCGCTGGCCGCCTGGGGGAAGGCCAGCTCCACCAGCGCCATCTTCAGCACCGGGTTGAAGACGTGCAGTCCCAGGAAGCGGTCCGCACGCCCGGAGGCCTCGGCCAGCGCCTCGATCGACAGTGACGAGGTGGTGGTGGCCAGGACGGCGTCGTCGGCCAGGCGGCGATGGAGGTCGAGCAGCACCCCGACCTTGACGT
>DATFPO010000129.1:0-2747 GCA_035264745.1 Solirubrobacteraceae bacterium
ATCCGCGGTACAGCTGGCCTTGCAGGACCAGCCCGCCGCCGATCCCCGTGCCGATCGTGAGCATCACCGCGTGCAAGGTCTCCCGGGCGGCGCCGGCGCGGTGCTCGGCGAGGGCGGCGAGGTTGGCGTCGTTGTCGACGAAGACGGGGAGGTCGAGCCGGTCCGACATGACGTCGCCGAAGGCCAGGTCGGCCAGCGGCAGGTTGACCGCCTGGACGGCCACGCCCCGGGTGCGGTCGATCGTGCACGGGATGCCGAACCCGACCGCCTGGGTCGCCCCCTCGGTCGCCTCCCTCACCTCCTGGACGGCCTCGACCACCACGGCGAGCAGGCCGTCCTGGTCGAGCCCTCCCAGCGCCCGGTGCGCCCGGTGATGGACGTCGAGCTGCGCGTCGATGGCGCCGGCCAGGAGCTTGCTCCCCCCCATGTCGACGCCGACGACGCACGGCGCTGGCATGTCGGCCACCATACACCGCCGTATGAGCCACGATCCGGGGCGCCCGCCGCCCCCAGCGCCGCGCCGGGAGCCTCCCAGGGGTCGGCCCGAATACAAGGTCTATCGCTCGCGCCCTCGCCTCCTGGAGCGGCGCCGCAGGCTCCCGGAGTTCAGCGGGCCCGGCACGCTGCGCGGGCACGCCGGCCGCCGCCGGGGACGGCCGCTGACCGCGGGCCGGGTGGCTCGCTACCTGCTCGCGGCGCTGGCGGCCTGGCTTTTGCTCTCGCTGGTGCTGTTCCTCGTCAGCGCCCAGATCGAGGAGGCCAAGACGCCCGGCTCGGCCGAGCGGGCGCTCGATATCGGCGGCATCATGCCGTTCGCCCCCAACACGATCCTGGTCCTGGGGTCCGACGCCCGCGCTCGGGGCACCCACGAGGGCGGCGCGAGCGTGGTGGGCCAGCCCAGCCGCTCGGACACGATCATGCTCCTGCGGGCCGGCGGCCTGGCCAGCGCCCGGCTGTCCATACCGCGCGACACCGTGGTCGACATTCCCGGCCATGGCCCCGACAAGATCAACGCCGCGTACGCGATCGGTGGGCCGGCCCTGGCGATCACCACGATCAAGCGGTACCTGGGAATCGACATCAACCACCTGATCGAGGTGAACTTCGCCAACTTCCCCCGGTTCATCGACGCGCTGGGCGGCATCGACGTGCAGACGCGCTGCGTCAGGGCGAAGCTGGACGGCGGCGACTCCAACGGCGGCACGACCATCGCCCTGCGCCGGGGGGTGCACCACCTGGACGGGCGCCACGCCCTGGGCCTGGCCCGCATTCGCAAGAACTCGTGCGCGCCCGCGGAGGGCGACGTCCAGCGGGCCGCCCGCCAGCAGGCGATCCTCAGCGCCATCAAGCACCGGCTGGTCTCCCCGGCCACGCTGCTGCGCCTTCCCTGGGTGTCGTGGGTGGCGCCTAAGGCGATCCGCACCGACATGAGCGGCCCCAACCTGCTGGCGCTGTTCGTGGCGATCGAGACCTCGGGCACCCCGCCCACCCGGGTGCTGCCCGCCAGCGGGTACGCGACCACGCCCGGAGGCGGCGCCGGGCTCACCGTCTCCGACGAGGAGCGCCGCGCCGCCGTGCAGCGCTTCCTGGGTCGCTGACGGCGCCTCAGCGCGGAGCGGAGTCCGGCGCCGCGCCCGCCGAGGGGATCTCCTCGGGCCCATCCCCCGCGGGGATCGCCTCGGCCCCCTCGGGCCCGGGCGCCGGCGCACGCGAGGCCAGCCCGACGCCGCCCAGGATCAGCGCCAGACCACCGATCGCCGCCGGGGTGACCGGCTCCGCCAGCAGGATCGCCCCGTAGGCCAGCGACAGCGGAGGCACCAGGTAGGAGACCAGCGAGGCGCGGCCGGCGCCGACCTCGGCGATCAGGCGATAGAAGATCACGAAGGCCAGCGCGGTCCCGGCCACCCCGAGGATCACCAGCGCCGCCACCGAGCGCAGGTGGGGCCAGTGCCGCGACGGGCTGAGGGCCGCCGGCACCAGGGTCAGCAGAGCGCCGCCGCACACCGAGACGAAGCTGGTGGCCAGCGACGGCACGCCGCGGTAGGCGCTCCGGACCATGAACGTCGAGAGCGAGTAGCAGGCCGCGGCGGCCACGATCCCAAGCGCGCTGAGGAACTGCGCCAGCGTCCCGATCGTCTCGACGCCCACCAGCAGGGCGACGCCGCCCAGCCCCATGACCAGCCCCAGGCCCTGCCGGCGCCCCACCGACTCGGCGGGGTCGAGGAAGGGCGCGAACACGGCGACGAACAGGGGCGCCGAGGCGATCAGGACGGCGGTCAGGCCCGAGGGCACCCGCCGCTCTCCGATCGCGATCAGCAGGAAGGGCGCGGCGATGGCCAGGCTGGAGAACAGCAGCGCGGTTCCCGGCCGCCGTCGCACCTGGACCAGGGCGGCCCGCGCCTCCGGGGCGGTCGCGCGGATCACGCCGTAGAGAACCGCCGCGCCCAGGGCGGTGCGCAGGCAGACCACCGCCGCGGGCGAGAAGTCGGCCAGCGCGTACTTGATCAGGAGGTACGAGGCACCCCACAGCGCCGCCAGCGCGCCGAGCAGCCCGACCTGGCGAGGGGTCACCTACTTGGATTTGGTGCTGTCGGACGCTCCGCCGCCGGCCTTGCCCGCCTCGTTGCCGGCGGACTTCTTCTCGGCCGACTTGGCGTCCTGCTTGTCGGCACCCTCCTGGGCCGACTTCTCGAGCTCGCCCGCACGCTTGCGGTTCCCGTAGTCGGTGCTGTAGAAGCCCGAGCCCT
>DATFPO010000130.1:0-14141 GCA_035264745.1 Solirubrobacteraceae bacterium
GGGCCAGCAGCCCCACCGCCGCCGCCGGCACGCAGACCGCCACCGCGGCCCCCCGCCGGGTGACCCCGCCCGGAAGCACGACCAGGGTGGCGACGGCGGCGCCGGCGCTGACCGTGATGACGCCGCCCACGTCCGCGCCCAGGTACCCCGACCCCACCACCGCGGCCAGGACGGTGCCCAGGCCCGCGAAGGCGAGGGCCATTCGCCGTGAACGAGGGCGCCAGCTGTACAGGGCGGCCAGCCCCACGAACAGGAGCAGGGGCAGGGCGGGCTCCAGCTCGTTGCCGATCCCGAAGAAGCGCGCCCCCGAGCGCGGGTTGGGCCCCAGGAGCGAGAGCTCGATCAGGTTGGTGTCGGCCGCGAGGTCCAGGGTGTAGGCCGCCAGGCACACCGCGGCCGGCGCGAGCGGCCCGCGTGGCCAGGGCAGGAGGCGATCGGTCAGGAGCCCCAGCCCGAACGTGCCGACCGCGACCGTGGCGGCCTCCAGCCCCGCGGAGGGCGGGTCGAGGGCCGACGGGACCAGCACGACCGTCGGCGTCCACAGGAAGGCGAGCGCCCCGATCCGCATGGCGCGACGCGCCCCCGCAGCGCCGCCCGCGGCCGCCAGGGCCAACGTGAGCAGCGCCCAGGCCGCGACCATCGCCTCGAGCGTCAGCACGCGGCGTGGCGCGACGTGGGAGTAGCGGATGCGCAGCCGCTCGAGCGCCGGCGCGGCGCTTCGAGACTCGAATCGAACCGGCTGCCCGGTCACCGTGGCCGCCACCGGGAGGCGGAGATGCCGCAGAATGGTGGGAAGCAGGTCGATTCCGGCGACCACCCCGTGGGTGTGGGTGGTGTCCGAGGTCAGCCCCAGCCCCACGCTGCCGGCGGCGGCCACGCCGATCGGCAGCGGCTGCAGCGAGTGGATCCGCGGCGGGGACTGGATCGCCACCACCAGCTCGTCGGGGGCACGTGCCGCCAGCAGCGAGTCGAGCGCCCGCTCGGCGCGGGGGAGCGGCGGCCCCAGGTCGACCACCACCAGGCGATGGCGGCGCAGCAACCCGCGAGCGCGCGCCACCACCGTCGCCGCCCGCCCGAGCGACACCTCGGCCACGCGGCCGCGCCGGTCGGCGCCGGCGACGGCGTCCAGGGTTGGCCCCCCGGCCACTCCGGCGAAGGCCGCGCCGGCGGGTATCGAGGAGGCCAGTCGGCCGGGGACGATGTCGCTGGGAGCGCCCGCAGCGCGACGCAGCGCCGGTTTCCAGCCCTCGATCACCCCGGAGCGCCCGACCACCCTCAGACGCAGCGGCCCGGGCAGCTGCGGGGAGTAGCCCGGGGGCGACAGACGGATCCCCTGGGTGATGTCGAGCAGGGCCTGCTGGGGCGTGTAGGTGCCCTGGGTCGGGCCCATCAGCCCGGTGGCCAGCGCCCGGCGCTCGAGCGCGCGCAGCAGCGGATCGGGCGACGCGGGGCGGCCATGCGCCGGCGCCGGCCCGGGCAGGAAGACGATCAGGGCCGCAGGGTCGGCGGAGGCGGCGGCCGGGCAGACCAGCAGCGCACCCACCGCTGCGGCCAGCGCGCGGCGGAGCATCAGCCGGTCAGGACCGGCTTGGCGGGGGGCTCGTCCACCCGGTCGGACGGCCACGGCTCCCGGTCGGCCGCGGCGGGCGCCACGAACGCGCCGGGCTTGCCGAGCACGTAGACCGTGACGGCACCCAGCGCGACCACCGCGTTGATCAGCAGCACCGGTCCGGAGTCGTTGGTGAGCATCCCGACCAGGCCGGCCGCCAGGCCGCCGAGAAGGAGCGCGCGCCAGGCCGGATCCACGCTGACGTTGCCGTAGAGGAACCCGCGGTTGCGCCAGCCGAACGCCGCGGCCAGGGCCGCCCCCAGGAAGTAGGCCGGGGTCCGTCCATGTATCAGCGACTGCGCGGCCAGCTGGTAGCGGCGATACACCAGCTCCCACACCTCGCGGGTGTTCTCGGTGCGCAGGAGGTTGCGCGTCAGGTGGTCGCCGCCCGACAGCCCCAGGTCGAGGAGGATCAGCCCGCCGATCGCCGCCACGGGCACCAGCGCGGCGATCACCACCGCCCCCCGGGTGACGCCGCCCGGCAGCATCACCAGGGTGGCCACGGTGAAGGCGCCGGCCACGGTCAGGACGCCGCCGACGTCGGCGCCGATCCGCCCCCATCCGACGATCACGCCGAGTGCCAGGCCCGCCAGCGCATAGACCAGGGCGTTGCGGCGCGAGGGCGGGCGACCGGCCATCAGCGGAGCCAGGCCGGCGAGGACCAGGATCGGCAGCAGGGGCTCGAGCTCGTTGGATATGCCGTAGAACCGTCCGCCGAACGCCACGCTGGGGCCGAGCGCCGACTGGGTGATGAGGTTGAACCCGGCGGCCAGGTCGATCGTATACGCGGCCACCGTGACCACCGCGGGCACCACGGGCCCCCGCGGCCAGGGCGTGATCCGGTCGGTCGCCACCGCCAGCAGCACCGCCCCCAGCGCGATCAGCACCGTCTCCAAGAGTCGGCGCTGCGGCTGCACCACGGCTCCCACCAGAACCATCGCCGGCCACCACATCATGGCCAGCGCGCCGATCCGCATCGCCGGCGCCAGGGCGGCCACGAAGCCCCGGAGGGTGCCGAGGATCAGGAAGATGATGATGGTCAGCGCCACCACGCCGCGGATCGTCGAGCTCTGCCGCCCGTCGCGAACGTCGGCCCAGCGGCGGCGCAGGCTCTCCAGGTCCTTGGCGGAGACCGTCTGCGCGGGGGTGATCACCGCGCCGCGAATCTTGCGGGGAGTGGCGACGCCGAGATGGCTGAGGATGGTGGGCGCCACGTCGATCCCGGAGACCAGGCCGTCCTGCCGGGTGGTGGCCGAGGTCAGCCCGTGGCGAGGGCCGCCGTCGTCGATGGCGATCGCCGTCTGCTTGAAATAGCGCGGCGGGTACTTGGCGTAGCCGCGCTTGGACTGCGTGAACGGCACCTGGGCGACGATCAGCAGCTCTCCCGGGGCGCGCGCGGCGGTCAGCTGGTCGAGAGCTCGCCAGCCGCTCGCATCCGCCGGCAGGCTGACGACCACCAGGCGCTTGGCGCGCAGGAGGGCCTGCGCGCGCGGAGCCAGCGTGGCGGGCGGCCCCAGCGAGACCGCGGCCACCCGCCCGCGCTCGTCGGCCGCAGCGATCGAGCCGTCGGCGTTGGCACCGCTCACCCCCACCCAGGCCGTGCCCCCCGGCACAGACGAGGCCAGCAGGCCCGGACGCAGCGTGGTCGACGCGGTGAGCGCCCGGCGCACGTCCGCCTGCCAGCGGTCGATGACGCCGTACCCGTCGACCGGCCGCAGGCTCAACGGCACCACGTCGCGCGGGTGATAGAGCAGGGTCGACTGGCGCGTCCCCTGCGTCATGTCGAGCAGCGCCTGCTCCTGGGTGTAATCCCCCTGGACCTGCGACATCAGGCCGACGGAGAGCGCCGGCCGTGCCCACAGCCCCCGCAGGAACAGGTCGGCCGGCTCGTGAGGCTCCTCCGCGCCGGCGAACGACAGCGAGGTGCGGGGTCCGCCCTGCCACAGGGCCAGGACGACCGTCCGCGGCGCCGCCGCCTGCGCCGAGGCGACGGCCGGGGCGGCCACCGCGGCGAGGAGGGCGACGAGCGCGCACAGGAAAGCGACTCGGCCGGGCCGGAGCATCGCCGAGACTATACTTTCGCCGCTGACGGGGCCCGCCACCGGCGGGCGGCGGGACGCGGTGCCGGCCGGTCGCTTCTCCCTGGCATCCTGTAGCCGTGCCCCAGCGCCACGTCGTCAAGTACACGTTCCTCAAGGTGGATCCGGCCTGGCGGCGGCTGCCCGCGGGCGAGCGCGCGGAGCACAAGGCGCAGTTCGCGGCCGCCTGCGCCGACTTCGCCGAGGATCACCTGCTGCGCGCGTTCTCGCTGATCGGCACGCGCGGCGACGCCGACCTCATGCTGCTCTCCCAGGCCCAGAACCTGGAGCGCATCCACGAGTTCCACGTGGTGCTCGGTCAGAGCGGGCTCATGAAGTGGTGCTCGGTCCCGCACTCCTTCCTGGCCATGACCAAGGAGTCCGAGTACTCGGAGGAGTCGCGGCTGGAGGTGCGCCCCGCCCACGCCCGGTACCTGTTCGTCTACCCGTTCGTCAAGACCCGCGAGTGGTACGGGCTTGCGCCCGAGGAGCGCTACCGCATCATGCAGGAGCACATCCGGATCGGCCGCGAGTACCCGTCGGTCGACCTCAACACGTCCTACTCGTTCGGCCTCGACGACCAGGAGTTCGTGGTGGCGTTCGAGACCGATCAGCCCGCCGACTTCCTCGACCTGGTCCAGCGCCTGCGCACCACCGAGGCTAGCCGCTACACGCTGCGCGACACGCCGACCTTCACCTGTGTGGCGGCCTCGGTGGAGCGTGCGCTCGGAGCCCTGGACGGCGAGCCGATCCTCAGCCTGGAGGCCCTGTCGTGACGGCAGCCCGGGACTTCGACGAGGTCCGCGATATCACGATCGTGGGCGCCGGCCCGGTCGGCCTGTGCACCGCGTTCTGGGCCGGGATGCGCGAGGCCTCTTCGAGGCTGCTCGACTCGCTGCCGGACATCGGCGGCCAGCTCACCACGCTCTACCCCGAGAAGTGGATCTTCGACGTGCCGGGCCACCCGCGGGTCCTGGCCAAGGACCTGGTCGAGCTGCTGCGGGCGCAGGCGCTCGACCAGTTCGACGTGCCGCTGCACCTGGACACCACCGCCGAGCGGATCTCCTGGGAGGACGACCCCGAGCGCGACGGAGGGAAGCTGGTCGTGCTGCACACCGACCGGGGCGATCTACGCTCGCGGACGGTCATCATCTCCGGCGGCCACGGCGCCTTCGAGCCCAAGCGGCTGCCGGGATACGACATGACCCCCTGGGAGGGTCGAGGGGCCTACTACCTGGTGGACGAGAAGTCCGAGTTCGCCGGCAAGAGGGTGCTGATCGTCGGCGGCGGGGACTCGGCCTGCGACTGGGTCATCAATCTGCTCGACACCGCCGAGCGCATCGGGCTGGTGCACCGCCGTGAGGGCTTCCGGGCGCACGAGTCGACCGTTGCCCAGGTCATGGCCGCCCACCAGTCCGGCGAGATCGACCTTCACGTCCCGTTCCAGATCAAGGAGGTGTCGGGCAACGGCCGGATCGAGCGGGTGGTGCTGTTCCATTCCGAGGACGATGCCCGCGAGGTCGAGCTCGAGGTGGACGCCGTCCTGCTCCAGCTCGGCTTCAAGACCGCCCTGGGGCCGCTGCGGGACTGGGGGCTGGAGGTCTCCAAGGGGTCGATCGTGGTCGACGGGCTGATGAGGACCAACCTCGAGGGCGTCTGGGCTTGCGGCGATATCACCACGTTCGACGGCAAGCTCAAGCTGATCGCCACGGGGTTCGCGGAGTCGGCGATCGCGGTCGCCCAGGCCGTGCACTCGATCCGGCCCGAGATGAAGATCCAGCCCAAGTACTCGACCAACACCGGCGTCCCGGGCGTGGTCGAGGGCCAGGTCTGAGCCCGGCGCCCTCCCCCCGGCGATGGCCGCGCCAGCTCGACGCGGCGGTGGCCCACCTGCGCGGCGCCGACCCGGTGATGCGGCGGCTCATCGACTCGGTCGGCGAGCTCGGGCGCCGCGGGCGGCGACCGGTGGACCGCGACGACCACTACGGCTCGCTGGTCCGCGCCATCGTCGGACAGCAGCTGTCCTCGAAGGCGGCCTACGCGATCAACGCCCGCATGCTCGAGCGCTTCGATGGACGGCCACCCCGTCCGCGGGAGATCCTGGATGCCGACCCCGAGGAGCTGCGGGCGGCGGCCGGCCTGTCCCGGGCCAAGGTGGGGTTCCTGCGCTCGCTGGCCGAGCACGTGCTCGCGGGCGAGCTGGAGCTCGAGCGAATGGACGACCTCCCCGACGGGGAGGTGATCCAGGAGCTGGTCGCCGTCAAGGGGATCGGCGAGTGGACCGCGCACATGTTCCTCATCTTCCACCTCGAGCGGCCGGACGTCCTGGCGGTGGGCGACCTGGGCATCCGCACCGCGATCCGCCGCGCCTACGAGCTGCCCGAGCTTCCGGTGGCGGGCGAGATGGAGCGCATCGCCCGCCCCTGGCGCCCGCACCGCTCGACCGCCTGCCGGTTCCTGTGGCGCTCGCTGGACAACGAGCCGGCCTAGCGCGACCCGCGCGCTGCTCAGCGGCAGGCGACCGGAAGCGGCGGCGGCGGGTTTGACGACGAGCCGCGCTGGCCCCAGGCCCGCCACAGCGCATAGCCGGGGTACAGGCGGCGCAGCCGCGGGTCGGCCAGCCCCACGGTGAAGGCCGGGTCCTCACGGAAGGTGTACTGGAGCGCGAGATCCACGCGCGGGTCGGCGTGCCAGCGCAGCAGCAGTCCGTTCAGCCGCTGGCATCCCAGGCGCAGGACGCGCGGGTTCAGGCTGCGCCGCCGGCCGGAACCGGCCCGGCCCACCCCGGTCTCGGTGATCCAGAACCGCCGCGGGGGTCCGGGGCAGCCGCGCGAATCCACCGCCTGCTCCAGGACGCCCACGTCGTCGGCGTCGCCGACGTACTGGTGCTGGCTCCAGATCTGGCCGGCGCAGGCCACGTCCTGGGGCAGGCCCCGGACGAACTCGCCGGTCTCGGTGATCCGCGGTCGCGGCGCGAACGGGCTGGAGAGCTCACCCAGCACGATCTGCTGGTCTCCGGGCGCGGCGTCCAGGGCGCCCTTCAGCGTGCGGACCAGCGGGGCGTAGAGCGCCGGAGCGACGGACGGAGCGCTCGACGAGCAGGTCAGGCGCTGCGGGTTTACGAAGCCGGCGGTGTTGGGCTCGTTCCAGGGGCTCCACCAGCGCAGGCGCACGCCGGCGGCGCGGCCCGCCGCCAGCACCGACTCGACCAGGCGGCGGTAGGCGGGGAGGTCCTCCAGCTGCACGGGCCGCGACTCACCGGTGACGCCCCCCTGCCGGCAGCCGAAGCGCGGGCGGTTCGCCCAGCTGGGCGTCCCGTAGAACACCACCAGGACATCCACCCGGCGCCCGAGGCGCAGCTGGAGCGAGCGGATGGCGCGCAGCTGGGCACGGACCCCGTACCACGGGACGCAGGGCCGCAACCCCCGCTGGCAGCCGCTCTGGCGCAGGCCGAGGTTGGGCGGCCGGTAGGACCGCGGCTGGACGCGCGACCACAGGACGGTCAGGCGGACGACGGCCGGTCGCAGCGCCACCACCCGGCCCTGCGACGGGCGCAGCAGCCGCGACCCGGGCAGGCCCAGGAGGTAGGGGTTGAACTCGGTCAGCCCGGTGGCCAGGCCGCCGGCCTGGTTGACGCCGGTGGGCGTCTGATCCGCGTGGGCCGCCCAGCCGCCGGCGGCCAGGAGCGCGGCCGCGGCCGCAAGCGCGACGACCGGCCGCCGGCGCGCGGCGCTTGCGGCGCGGAGCCGGGTCACCGGCCTATTCAAGCGGAACGGAGCGGCGACGGGCGCCGCCGGGCCCGGCGGTCAGACCGCCGAGACCTCTTCCTCGTCGGCCACCCGGAACGAGGAGCCGCACCCGCACGCGGCGACCACGTTCGGGTTGTTCACCTGGAAGCCGGCGCCCTGAAGCCCGTCGAGGTAGTCGACCTCGGCGCCGCGAATGTACGGAAGGCTGGTGCGGTCCACGAGCAGCGTGATCCCGTGGCTCTCGAACACCTCGTCGTTGTCGCGCCGCTGGTCGAAGGCCAGCTGGTACTGGAAGCCGGAGCAGCCGCCGCCCCGAACGCCGACCCGCAGGCCGGCCATCTCGGCGATCCCGCCCTGCTGGGCCAGGAACTCGCGAACCTTCTGGGCGCCTCGTTCGCTCAGGGTGATCATCACTTCACTCAGTGTAGCGGCCAGTGGCGCGGTCGCCCAACGTCGCTACCCTAGTCGCCAATGCCCAGTCCGGACGAGCTCAAGCGGCGCATCGAGGCGGCCATACCGGGCGCCCGGGCCGAGGTTCGCGACCTCACCGGGGGAGGCGACCACTTCCAGGCCACGGTCGCCGCTCCGGGGTTCGCCGGCCTCAGCCGGATCGAGCAGCACCGGCTCGTCTACGACGTCTTCGGTGAGGAGGTCGGCGGGGCCATCCACGCGCTGTCGCTGCGCACGAGGGCCGCCGACCCGCACGACCAGCCCGTCCCCAGCCAGTGAGGAAGCCATGACCGATCACGAGACGCGAGACGACAACCCGATCCGCGCCGCCATCCGCGAGGCGATCGAGGAGCACTCCACGATCCTGTTCATGAAGGGCACGCCCGAGCAGCCGGCCTGCGGGTTCTCGGCCCGCACGGTGGCGGCCCTGCAGTCGCTCGGCGTGCCGTTCGCCGCGGTCGACGTGCTCCCCGACCCCCGGATCCGCCAGGAGCTGTCGGCGATCTCGAACTGGCCGACTATCCCGCAGCTGTTCGTCGGCCGCGAGCTGGTCGGAGGTTGCGACATCGTCACCGAGATGTATGAGTCGGGCGAGCTGGCGGAGGTCCTCGGCGTGCCCGAGAGCGCCGGCGGCCGGCCGGCCCCGGCCGCGGACGCCCCCGCTCCGGGCCTTCAGGTCGAGAACCGCCTGGGCTAGCCCGGGCCACGGAAGACCGGCGGTCCATGTCGGCTCCGGCGCGCGCCCGCCCGGGTCCGCCCACAGTCGAGTGGGACGGCCGGTCCCTGCGGGTGCTGGATCAGACCGCCCTGCCCGAGTTCGAGCGGGTGATCGAGCTGGGCAGCGCTGCGGAGGTGGCCGCGGCGATCCGGCGGTTGGCGGTCCGGGGCGCGCCCCTGATCGGCGTCGTGGCCGGATACGGCCTGGCCATGGGGGTCGCCCGGGCCCCGGGTGACGAGGCGATCGAGGCGGCGGCGTCGGTCCTTCGTTCCGCCCGCCCCACCGCCGCCAATCTCGGCTGGGCGGTCGAGCGGGTGCGCCGGGCCGCGTTGTCGGGGCCGCCGGCACAGCGCGCGGCCGCGGCGCGGGCCGAGGCCGAGACCATCGAGGCCGAGAACGCCGCCGATGGGGTGGAGATGGCGGGCCGCGCCGTCGAGCTGCTGGCCGGCGCGCGCAGGCTGCTGACCCACTGCAACACCGGCGAGCTGGCCTGCGGCGCCCGGGGCAGCGCGTTGGGAGTGGTGCTGGAGATGGCCGAGCGACGGCCTGATCTGCACGTGCTGGTGTGCGAGACCCGGCCGCTGCTTCAGGGCGCCCGGCTAACCACCTGGGAGCTGGCCCGGGAGGGCATCTCGCATGAGCTCATCGTCGACGGCGCCGCGGCCGGACTGATCCGCGGCGGCGAGGTCGACGCCGTGGTGGTCGGATTCGACCGGGCGGCCGCCAACGGGGACGTGGCCAACAAGGTAGGCACGTACGCCCATGCCCTGGCCGCCCGCGCCGCCGGCATCCCGTTCGTATTCGCCGGCCCGGGCTCGTCGATCGACCCCACGGTGGGTTCCGGGGACGAGATCCCCATCGAGGAGCGCGACCCGGATGAGGTCCGCCATGCCGGCGGCCGGCTCCTGGCGCCGCCCGGCACGCTCTGCCGCAACCCCGCCTTCGACATCACGCCGGCCGAGCTCATCACCGCGCTGGTGACCGAGCGCGGGGTGGCGCGGCCGGTCAACCCCGACACGATGGCCACCCTGGCGCCGTGAGGGTCGCGCGGTCGACGTCCCCCCACGACGTCGAGATCGCCGAGGTGCCCGATCCCCGACCGGCCGCCGGCGAGGTGGTCTGCCGGGTCCTGGCCTGCGGGGTCTGCAAGTCCGACGTGCTGGACTGGTACGTCGAGTCCAAGGTCCCGGCGGTGCTAGGGCACGAGGTGACCGGCGAGGTCGAGGCCGTCGGGGAGGGCGTCACCGCGGTGGCTCCCGGCCAGCGTGTGTGCCTGCACCACCACACGCCGTGCGGAGAGTGCCGGCGCTGCCGCCGCGGACGGGAGACGCTGTGCGAGCGCTTCCGGTCCACCGCGCTGGACCCCGGCGGGTTCGCCCAGCGCGTCCGCGTGCCGGCCGATCTGGTGGCGGAGCTGTTGCCCATCGACGGGCTCGACGCCGTCGCCGCCACGTTCGTGGAGCCGCTGGCCTGCGTGCTGCGCTCGCAGCGGCGCGCTCGCCTGCGGCCGGGGGACTCACTCCTGGTCGTCGGAGCGGGAGCCAACGGGTTGCTCCAGATCGGCGCCGCGCACGCCCACGCGGTCGAGGCGGTGTGGGTCCGCGAGCCCCGGCTCGAGCGCCTGGAGCTGGCCGAGGCGTGGGGGGCCGAACGCCACGGCAACGAGCTGGTGGACGTGGCGATCGTCTGCACACCTGACCCCGACGCCATCGCCCAGGGCGCCCGGTTCGTGGCGCCGGGGGGCAGCCTCTGCCTCTACGCGCCGCCCGCTCCCGGGGCTCCGCTGAGGATCGACGGCGCGCAGCTGTTCTTCCGCGAGCTGGCCGTTACCGCGTCCTACTCCGCCGGACCGGAGGACATGCGCGAGGCGCTCGACCTGATCGCCGGCGGCCGCCTGGACCCGCTGCGGCTGGTCTCGCACCGCCTCGGCCTCGACGACACCGGGCGCGCGCTGGCGCTGGCCCGCTCGGGCGAGGCCCTCAAGGCGGTCGTGCTGCCGTGAGAGCGGCGCTCCTGCACGGGCCCGAGGACCTGCGCGTGGAGGAGGTCCCCGCGCCCGACGGCGAGGTGACGGTGCGGATACTGGCCGCGACCACCTGCGGGACCGACGTCAAGATGTGGCGGCGCGGCCATCCCGCCCTGGACGCGTATCCGTGCGCGTTCGGGCACGAGACCGCGGGCGTCAGGCAGGACACCGGCCAGCCGGTCCTGGTCGCGCCGTCGGTGGCGTGCGGAGCCTGCGGCCCCTGCCGAGATGGACGGCCGCAGATCTGCCGCGCGCCCACCTGGGTGCTGGGCGGATTCGCCGAGGCGATCGCCGCGCCGGAGGCGGCGCTGCACCCGATTCCCGACGGGCTCGAGCCGGCGGCGGCGGCGATGGCCGAGCCGCTCGCCGCCGCCGTGCACGCCGTGAGCCGTGGAACCGATGCGCGTGAGGTCGGCGTGCTCGGCGGCGGTCCGATGGGACTGATGCTGGGCGCCCTGCTGGTGGCCGAGGGGCGGCGCGTCACGCTCGCCGACCACCACCCCGAGCGGCGTGCCCAGGCCGAGGCTCTCGGGGCCCGTGGGGTCGAGGTCCTGGGGCGGTTTCCACTGGTGTTCGAGGCGGTGGGGCGCCCGGCGGCATGGACGGCAGCGGTGGAGGCGGCCCAGCCGGGGGCCACGGTGGTCCTGGTGGGCGGCTGCCCGGCCGGCAGCGAGGTCGGGCTGCCCGCGGAGCCGCTCCACTACGACGAGCTCGAGCTGCGGGGCGCGTTCCACCACAGCCCATCCGAGGTGGAGCGCGCCCTCGGGCTTCTGGACGAGGGCCGGATCGACTGGCGCTCGCTCTCGGGCCCGACGGTCGGGCTCGAGGGACTGCCCGGCGCCCTGGCGCAGGCGTCCGACGGGCCGGCCCGCAAGTTCGTGGTGGATCCCGGCCTGCCGCCCGGCTGAGGGCTAGCCCGCCGCCGGGTCGGTGCCTGCCGGCGCCCTGCCGCGGCGGGCCCGGTGCTCGAGGTTCTCGACGATCCGCTTGGAGTCCGGGATGACCTCGCCGTCGATGACCAGGACCGGCACCCGCTGCTGGCCGCTGAGCGCCTCGATCTCCGGCCGCCGCCCCCGCCGCAGCGGGACCCGGACCTGGTCGTGCTCGACGCCGTGGCGCGTGAGTGCCCGCGCCGCCTTGCCGCAGGGGCACAGCCAGTCGGTCGGGGTGGGGCAGCGATACAGCGTGGCCACGCCGCCAGGGTAGCCGCCGGTCGCGCCGGGGGAGGCGACGGTCGCGCCGCGGACGGCGAGATGGCCGCTGCTAGGGTCGGCGGGTGAACGGGGTCGCCGTGGTCACGGACACCACGCACTACCTGCCCCGGGCGATGGCCGACGCCTACGGGCTCCGTCAGGTCAGCCTGTACGTGCACTGGAACGGCCACGCCGACCGGGAGGGGGACCTCACCGATCTCGACGCCTACTACGAACGCCTCCGGGCGGGCGGGGCGCTGCCCACCACCTCCCAGCCGTCGGTGGGCGACTTCGCGTCGGTGTACCGCCCCCTGCTGGACGCCGGGCACGACATCGTCTCCATTCACCTGGCGGCGGGGATCTCCGGCACCTACGAGTCGGCCCTGGCCGCCAAGGCCGCGCTCGACGAGGAGGGTGGCGGCGGGAACATCGAGGTCCTCGACTCCGCCACCGCCTGCGGGGGCTTCGGCTGCGTGGTGCTCGCCGCGGCCGTCGCGGCGCGCGAGGGCGCCGACGTCGAGAGCGTGGTGCGACGCGCCCAGGCCGCGCGCTCGGCGCTGAAGATGTGGTTCTGCGTGGACACGCTGGAGTTCCTTCGTCGCGGCGGCCGGGTGGGCGCGGCGCGGGCCTGGATCGGTTCGACCTTGCGGATAAAGCCGATCCTCACCCTGGAGTCCGAGATCACTCCGGTGGAGCGGGTCCGCACGGCCGGCCGGGCGTTCGACCGGATGGTCGACTACATGCGCAGTCGCCGCGACGACGGCGCCGACGGGTGGGTCATCCAGCACATCCAGGCGCCCGAACAGGCGCAGCGGCTGGTCCAGCGCGGGCGTGAGATGTTCGGCTGCGAGCCGTTGTTCGTCTCCGAGATCGGCCCGGTGATCGGGACCCACGTGGGCCCCGGCCTGATCGGCGTGGGCGGCGTGCCGGCGAGCCTGGTCCGAGGCGGCCGGGCCTAGGCGGGCGCCGGCTCGGGCGGCGGCGCGTCGCCCGGATCCTGCGGCGGGGTGGCGGCGCCGGGCGGCTCGTGCGGGCCGTGGCGGAGCCGCCAGGCGTCGCGGGCGAAGATCTGGATCGCCGCAGCGATCGGGATCGCCACCAGCGCGCCGAGCACGCCGAGCAGCGCCGCGCCCGCTAGCACCGCGACGACCACGATCAAGGGAGCCACGTTCACCGTGCGCCGGTAGACGACCGGCTGGAGCACGTTGTTCTCGAGCTGCTGGTAGAGCAGGAACACCGCCGCCCACACCAGGGTGGCGATCGGGAAGTGGACGAACAGCGTGACCAGGCCGACCACCACTCCGGCGATCGTGGCGCCGACCATGGGTATGAGGTCCAGAAAGGCCATCAAGACGGCGAGGGGGACCGCGAACGGGACCCCGAGGAGGGCCAGCGTCACGTACGTCGTGGTGCCGGCCAGCAGGCTGATGATCAGGTTCCCGGCCACGTAGCCGGCGGTGGCGCGGTAGACGTCGTCGGCCAGCGACCGGTAGCGGCTCCGGTGCTCGGGGCGGAGCAATCGGAACCCGAAGTCGACCAGCCGGGCGCCGTCCAGGAGCAGGAAGAAGACGATGGTCAGCACGGTCACCAGCTGGACGACCGCGCCGAAGACGCCCACGGTGACCGCCTGCAGGGCGCCGGCTGCGTCCGACAGGCGCGAGGGCAGGTTGCGGACCTGCTCGGTGAGCTTGGCGGTGATGCGATACCTGCGGTCGTAGCGACGGAACTCGGGGCTGCGCTGGAGGTCTTGCAGGTATCCGGGGGCGTCGCGCGACAGCTGCTGGACCTGGGAGGCGATCGGCGGGACGATCAGCAGCCCGACCCCGAAGATGCCGGTGAGGATGAGGACGTAGACCAGCAGGATGGCCGCCACCCGAGGCACGCGCCGGCGGACGAAGAAGTCGACCCCGGGCCCGAGGGCGACGGCGAGGAACACCGCGACGCACAGCAGCCCGACGACGCTTCGCAGCAGGTACAGCAGGTACACGAGGCCGGACAGCGCGACGACCGTGAAGAAGACCTTGGCGATCGAGCGCGTGGACGGCGTCGCGGAGGCCATCCTCCAGAGCGTATGGACCCGCGCGGACGAGGCGGTGCCCCCGGTGGGCGGCGTGGACGACCCTCCGGGCCGCCGGTCGCGGTCGCGTCCGCGGCTAGTCGCCGCGGCGACGCACGACGCCGGTCAGCGCGGCCAGGCCGCCGCCCACGACGAAGCCGGCGACCGCCGCGCCGATCAGGAGCTGCTTGCGGCGGACGTTGATCTGCTTGCGCCAGTCGGTCAGCTCGTTGACCTCCGAGCGGAGCCGGTCGACCGCCAT
>DATFPO010000131.1:0-3935 GCA_035264745.1 Solirubrobacteraceae bacterium
CTCCGCGAAATCCCGTGCCGCGCCGGTCTGCTCGGAGTCCGCTCCGCTCAGCGAGAGCGGGAGCCCCACGACCACCCGGTCGACGCCGCGGTCGCGAACCAGCGAGCGGATGCGCTCGAGCCCCGACTCGGTGGCCGGGTCGGCCAGCGCACCGAGTGGCGTGGCCAGCGTGCCGGTGGGATCGCTGAGCGCGCAGCCACAGCGGGCGCTGCCGAAGTCCAGCGCCAGCACCCGCATCAGCGCAGCGAGGTCTCGATCGCCTCCCGGGCGGCCTTTAGCGCGTCGTCGAGCTTGCCCGGATCGCGCCCTCCCGCGCGCGCCATGGTGTCGCGGCCGCCGCCGCCTCCCCCGGTGACCCGGGCGGCCACCCGCACGATGTCGCCCGCCCGCACTCCCCGCTCGACCAGGGCGGGCGACACGCTGGCCACGAACAGGACCCTTCCGTCGCCCACGGCGGCCAGGACGATCGCGGCGTCTCCGAGCCTGGACTTCAGCCGGTCCATGACCGCCAGCAACGCCTTCTCGTCGTCCGCAGCGACCGCCTCGGTGAGGACCAGCGCCCCGTCCGCCCGGCTGGCCCGGGCGGCCAGCTCGTCGACGTCGACCGCCGCCCCGGCGGCGCCGTCCCGGCCGCCCCGCCGACCCTGGCCCTCGCGCTTGAGCTGGTCGATACGGTCGAGCACGCGGCCCGGCGGCGCGCGCAGCGCGGCCTCGACCTCTCGCAGCTCGGCGTCGCGCCGGCGCATGTACTCGACCGCGGCCGGACCGGTGATGGCTTCGATGCGGCGGACGTTGGCGGCGCTCGAGCCCTCGCCCAGGATCTTGAACAGGCCGACCTCCCCGGTGAGGCGGACATGGGTGCCGCCGCACAGCTCACGCGAGAACGAGCCGTCGCCGACCTCGACCATCCGGACGACATCGCCGTACTTCTCGCCGAACAGCGCCATCGCTCCCAGGCGCCTGGCCTCCTCGAGCGTGGTGGTGAGCGCCCGGACCGGGGTGTCGGCCTGGATCCAGGCGTTGACCTGGTCCTCGACGTCTCCGCGCTCCTCGGCGGTGAGCGCCTGGCCGTGGGTGAAGTCGAAGCGCAGCTTGTCGGGCCCCACGTACGAGCCCGCCTGGCGAACGTGGGTCCCCAGCCGGGCCCGCAGCGCCGCGTGCAGCAGGTGCGTCGCGGTGTGGTTGGCCTCCGTGGCCCGCCTGGCGCCGGGGTCCACCCGAGCCACCACGCGCTCGCCGGGCTCGAGGTCGCCGCTGTCGAGCTCTAGCTCCACGGCCTGGTCGTCGCCCAGCCGGTAGACCTCGGTCACCCGGGCGTGGCAACCACCGGCCTCGCATTCGACCGCACCGGCGTCCGACACCTGCCCTCCTCCCGCGGCGTAGAAGGGCGACTCCACCAGCTTCGCCAGCGCCCGTCCGTCGCGGTGGGCCACCGCGCCGACCGTCGTGTGCTGCTCCACCGTCTCGTAGCCGGTGAACTCGGTCTCGAAGCCCGCGGACCCCGCGAACGACCGAACCTCGTCGCCCGTCTCCTCCGCCCCGCCTCGCGCCGCACCCGCGCGGGCCCGGCGGCGCTGCTCGTCCATCAGCCTGGCGAAGCCGGGCTCGTCCACGTCGAGATCCTGCTCGGCCGCCAGCTCACGGGTGAGGTCGAACGGGAACCCGTAGGTGTCGTGCAGTACGAACGCGTCGTCGGCCCCGATCCCGGTCGCGCCGCTCGCGCGGGCCCGGTGCACGAGCTCGTCCAGCCGGCGCGTGCCGGTCTCCAGCGTCCGTCCGAAGCTCTCCTCCTCCGCCTCCAGCCAGCGGCGGATCACGTCGCGCTCGGCTTGCAGCTCGCCGTACTCGCCCCCCATCAGCTCGATCACGCGCTCGGCGAAGTGGGGCAGGAACCCCGGCCGCAGCCCCAGCGACCGGCCCTGCTGGATGGCCCGGCGCATGACCCGGCGCAGGATGTACCCGCGATCCTCGTTGGACGGGACCACCCCGTCGGCGACCAGGAACGTCATCGCCCGGGAGTGGTCGGCGAGGATGCGCAGCGCGCGGGTGGTCCGGAAGTCCTCGCCGTACCGGCGGCCCGACAGCTCCTCGCCCAGCGCCACCAGCGGGCGGAACTGGTCGGTCTCGAACACCGAGGGGACGCCCTGCAGGATGGCGGCCAGCCGGTTGAGCCCCAGCCCCGTGTCGATGTTGCGCGCCGGCAGCGGGGTCAGCGTGCCGACCGGGTCCTGGTTGAACTGCATGAACACCAGGTTCCAGTACTCGACGAAGCGCTCGTTGTCGCCGCCCGGAAGATCGTCGGCCGAACCGAACTCCAGGCCCCGGTCGACGTAGAGCTCCGAGCACGGCCCGCACGGGCCGGTGGGACCGGCCTGCCAGAAATTCTCCGAGCGCGGGCAGAGCACGATCCGCTCGCGCGGCACGCCCACCGATTCCCACGCCGCGATGGCCTCCTCGTCGGGGCCCAGGCCGAGCTCGTCGTCGCCCTCGAACACCGTGATCCAGATGTCGTCGGCGGGAAGCCCGTAGCCCTCCCGCGACAGCTCCCACGCGAGCTCGACGGCCCCCTGCTTGAAGTAGTCGCCCACCGAGAAGTTGCCGAGCATCTCGAAGAAGGTGAGATGGCGGGTGGTGTTGCCGACGTTGTCGATGTCGGTGGTGCGAAAGCACTTCTGGCAGGAGGTCAGCCGGTTGTGCGGCGCGGGCTCCGCTCCCAGGAAGTACGGCTTGAGCGGGTGCATTCCCGCCGTGGTGAGCAGCACCGACGGGTCGTAGGTGGTCGGCACCAGGGGCGCCGAGGGAAGGCGCAGGTGGTCGCGACGGACGAAGAAGTCCAGGAAGCGCTCGCGGATCTCGTCGGAGGTCACGGTACCTCTGGAGTCTAGGCCCGGGCCGCGGCGCCTCAGGCCGAGGCGGCGCGCTGGCGCAGCCGAAGAAAGGCGACCGCGCCGGTCGCCAGCGCCACCCGGCCGGGACGTCAGGCTCCGGACGCGATGGTGGCGTGTCCGACGACCAGGTCGCCGGACATCAGGCACGCGAGCTGACCGGGGGCGGCGCCCTCGACCGGCTCGTCGAGCTCGAGCTCGAGCCGGCGATGGCGGCCCGCCGCCGGCTCGCCCCCCACCCGGCACGGCACCGGCCGGGAGCGGTAGCGCAGCTTCACGCTGTCGACCCGGGCGGCGTCCCGGCGCAGGGTCGCTGCGGCCAGCGCCACGCGGGAGCGGCGCAGCTCGGCCCGCGGGCCCGCGACCACGCGGTTGGCGGCCGGGTCCTTGGCCAGCACGTACAGCGGCTCGGCGGCCGCCACCCCGATGCCACGGCGCTGGCCGACCGTGAAGTCGTGCTGGCCGCGGTGGCGCCCGATCACCCGGCCGCGCCGGTCGACGATCTCGCCGGGGCGCTCCCGCAGGCCGCCGTGGCGGGCCAGGAAGGAGTGGCGGTCGGTTCCGGCCAGGAAGCACAGGTCCTGGGACTCGGGCTTGGCGGCCACGGCCAGACCCGCCGCGCCCGCCAGCTCCCGGACGGCGGGCTTGCGCAGCTCGCCCAGGGGAAACCGCAGCCGGCCCAGCGTCGCGGGCTCGACCGCGGCCAGCATGTAGCTCTGGTCCTTGGCGGGGTCGGCGGCCGTCCGCAGCACCGGGCCCTGGCGGTCGATCGCCACGCGAGCGTAGTGCCCGGTGGCCAGGGCGCCGGCGCCGACCCGGTCGGCGAAGTCGAGCATGGCGTCCAGGCGCACGTGGCCATTGCAGCCAACGCACGGGTTGGGGGTGAGGCCGGCCCGATGGCCCTCGACGAATGGCTCGACCACACCGGCGCGGAACTCGGATCGCAGGTCGAGCGTGAAGTGGGGCAGGCCCATATCGTGGGCCACGGCGCGGGCGGTTCGCACGGCCTGGGCCGAGCAGCACGAGCCCGCGCCGTCGTTGTCGCGGTCG
>DATFPO010000132.1:0-6506 GCA_035264745.1 Solirubrobacteraceae bacterium
GAGCTGACGATGGAGTTCGCGCGCTACGAGGAGGTCCCCGCCCACCTGGCCGGCAAGGTGGTCGAGCAGGCCCGCACCGAGGAGGAGGCGGTCAGGACCTAACGCAGCCGCCGGGGCCGGCGCCCCCCGGCGTGCCCATCGCGGCCCCGGGGGCGGTTGGTACGCTGGTCGCACCGATGGCTCCGAAGGAGATTCGCCCGGAGGCCGAGACCATCTCCTGTGCCGTCTGCGGCAGACGACTGCTTCGCGGCGAGCGGCCGGAGATCTACCTGGTGGGCGGCGAGCGGCGGACGGTGTGCGAGCTGTGCACCGTGCGGGCCAACCACCAGGGCTGGATCCGCGAGAGCGCCGGTCCTCAGCTCGGACACCGCCGGACAACACGCGAGGAGCGCCGCCCCCGCTTTCGACGGCTGCGGGCGCGGCGCGAGCACGGCCCGGGCAATGGGCGCCCGATGGCGGACGACGGGTCCGCGCCCGAAGCCGCCCGTGAGCAAGACGCGGCGTCCGCCGGGCCCGAGGGCCGCTCGGAGCCGCGTCACGTCTACGCCGTCCCGACCAGCGACGAGCTCAAGGCGGCGCGGGCCATGGAGCTGTTCAACACCTCCGAGCACACCCGCACGGTGGCCGGCGTCGCCCGCTCGCTCGGAGCGCCGGCGGTGGTGATCACCCCCAACGCCCAGCAGGCCAGCGTGGTTCACATAACCGTCGTCTGGGAGCTGTGCTGGTACCGCTACGAGGTCGAGCTCGCCAGCGACGCGGGCCACGCCGTCCGGCTCATCCAGCAGGGCTCGGAGCTCAGCCAGCTTCCCAGCGATCAGCCGGCCAACGCGGCGGCCGACGACCGCGGGCTGCTGGTCATGGCCGAAGCCGGCCGCTGAGCCGACGCAGAGCTGTGAAGCTGGTCGTTCACGTGGACGGCGGCGCCCGCGGCAACCCGGGGCCGGCGGCGGCGGGCGTGGTGCTCTCGACGCCCGAGGGTGACGTGGTGGACGAGGCGTCGGCGGCGATCGGGCAGGCCACCAACAACGTCGCCGAGTACCGCGGCCTGCTCCTGGGCCTGGAGCGCGCCCGCACCCTGGGGGCCACCGAGGTCGAGGTGGTCAACGACTCCGAGCTGATCGCCCGCCAGGTCAACGGCGCCTACCGGGTCAAGCACGCCGACCTCAAGCCGCTGCACCGCCAGGCGCTGGCGGCGCTCGACGGGTTCGAGCGCTGGAGCATTCGGTCGGTCCCGCGCGAGCAGAACACCCGCGCAGACCGGCTCGTCAACCAGGCGCTCGACGCCGCGGCGACTTGAGCACCGGCCCGACCCCGGGCTCCCCGCGCCGCCGGGACACTTCGGCGGGCAGCTCGGTCGTGCGGCGGCGACGCCTGGTAGCGGCCCTGGCGGCGGTCGTCGTCGTGGCGATCGCGGTCGCCGCCAGCCTCGCCGTGAGCCGCCACGGCAGTGATGCCGGCCGCTCCGCCCGGCGGGACGCCCGAACGCCGCCCGCCCGGCACGGCGGCGCGCCCGCCGCCGTCCCCGCCACGGCGCCGGGCGCCCACCGGGCGCCGCACGAGCCGGTCCCGATCCTCTTCTACCACGTGATCAACCGGCCGCCGCCGGGGACCCCCGAGCCGGAGCTGTGGGTGTCACCCCAGGACTTCGCCGCCCAGGTCGCCGCGCTGGCCGGGCGCGGCTACCACGCCGTGACGCTCCAGCAGGTGTATGACGCCTGGCATCACGGGGGCCTGCTGCCGTCCAAGCCGATCGTCTTCAGCTTCGACGACGGCTACCACAGCCAGTACTCCAACGCGCTGCCGATCCTCCGCTCCCGCGGGTGGCCCGGAGTGCTCAACCTGGAGGTCAAGCTGCTGGCCACCGACCTGCGACCTCCCGAGGTCCGCGCGATGATCGCGGCGGGATGGGAGGTCGACGCCCACACCTTCACCCATCCCGACCTCACCGCGCTGTCCGCGGACCGGCTGCGTCAGGAGGTCGCCGGGTCGCGCGAGGCGATCCGCCGTCGCTTCGGCGTGCCGGTGAACTTCTTCTGCTATCCGGCGGGGAGCTTCGATCCCGCCGTGGTGGCCGCGGTCAGGTCGGCCGGCTACCTGGGCGCCACCACCACGCAGCCCGGCCTGGCCTCGCCGGTCAGCTCCCCGTTCGAGCTGCGCCGGGTCCGGGTCAACGGCTCGGACGGCGTAGGGGGCATGGAGCGCAGCCTGGCCGGCGCGGCCACCTGACGGCTCGGACGCGGCACGGCCACCACCGTCCAGTCCGACGACCAGCGAAGGCGAATCCCCGCGGGTCAGGCGGGCGCGGGCGTGTGCCGGGCGACGATCGCGGCCAGGTCGGCGCGCGCCGGCAGCGTTCCGTACTCGTGGCCGGAGTCGCCGCCCAGCCGCGAGGCGCAGAACGTGTCGGCGACCGAGGCGGGGGAGTAGCGCACGAGCAGCGAGGCCTGCAGGGCGAGCGCCATGCGCTCGACCACCCGCCGGGCCCGGACCTCGATCCCGTCCAGGTCCTCGAACTCCGCGCGCAGGCCGGTGACGAAGCAGTCCAGGCGCTCGTCCGCGCCGGCCGCCAGCTCCACCTCGCCCAGGAACGCCTCGAGCGTCGCGGGCGTCCTGGCCAGCGCGCGCAGGACGTCCAGGCACATCACGTTCCCGGAGCCCTCCCAGATCGAGGCCAGCGGCGCCTCCCGGTACAGCCGCGGCATGCCCGACGCCTCGACGTAGCCGTTCCCGCCCAGGCACTCCAGGGCCTCGAAGGCGTGGTTGGGCGCGCGCTTGCACACCCAGTACTTGGCCACCGCGGTGGCCAGGCGCTTGAGCGCCACCGCCGACTCGTCGCCGCCGTCGTCGTAGGCTCGGGCCAGCCGCATGGCCAGCACGGTGGCAGCCTCGGACTCCAGCGCCAGGTCGGCGAGGACGTTGAGCATCAGGGGCTGGTCGGCCAGGCGCCGCCCGAACGCCTCGCGATGGGCGGCGTGCCACGTGGCGTTGGCCACCGCCACGCGCATCCCGGCCGCCGTCCCCACCACGCAGTCCAGGCGCGTGTGGTTGACCATCTCGATGATGGTCGGGACGCCGCGGCCCGGCTCGCCCACCATCCGCGCCCAGGCGCCGTCGAACTCGACCTCGCTGGAGGCGTTGGAGCGGTTGCCCAGCTTGTCCTTGAGCCGCTGGAGGTGGAAGGCGTTGCGCGAGCCGTCGGGCAGGACGCGGGGAAGCGCGAAGCAGGACAGGCCCTCGTCGGTCTGGGCCAGGACCAGGAAGAGGTCGCACATCGGAGCCGAGCAGAACCACTTGTGGCCGTGGATCTCGTACTCGGCGCCGGCGCCGCCGCCGTTCAGCGGCCGGGCGAAGGTGATGTTGGCGCGCACGTCCGACCCGCCCTGGCGCTCGGTCATCGCCATGCCGCACAGCGCGCCCGGCTTGTCGGCCGCCGGTCGCAGGCGGGGGTCGTACTCAGTGCTGGTGAGAAGCGGTACCCACTGCTCGGCCAGCTCTGGCTGCGCCCGCAGGGCGGGGACGGCCGCGAACGTCATGGTGATCGGACACCCGAACCCGCCCTCGGCCTGGGCGGCGCACATGTAGAGCGCGGCCCGAGCGGCGTGGGCGCCGGGACGGTCGGTGCGCCAGGGTAGGGCGTGGAGCTCGTCGGCGATGCCGCGGCGCATGAGCCAATGCCAGGCGGGATGGAATTCGACCTCGTCGATGCGATTGCCGTAGCGGTCGTGGGTGCGCAGCACCGGCGGGTGTTCGTTGGCCTGGAAGCCCCAGCCGATCGGGTCGCCGCCCCAGAAGGCGCCCACCTCGCGGGCACGCTCCCGCGCCCAGCCCGCGCCCTCGCGCTCGAGCGCCTCGACCAGCGCCACGTTGTCATCGAACAGGTTGCGCCCCTCCAGCGGAGGCGGCTGGTTGAGGACCTGTCGGCCCGGGGCGCTGAGGCTAGGCGGCGTGAGCGTGGACATGGATTGCCTCCTCATCGGTGGCGGATCGAAGGCAGAAGGTCACGAGATCGCGCACCAGGCGCTCGGAGTCACCGCCGGCCGCGGTGGGGGAGAGGGGACCGACCAGCGCCTCGCCGATCGCGCCGACCAGGGCGGCGGCGGTGAGCTCGGCGTCCTGGTCGGGGAGCTCGCCGGAGACGACCCCCTCCTGCAGGAGTCCCGCGAACACGTCGCGGTAGGCGCGGCGGAAGATAAGGCGCTCGGCCTCGACGGCGGGGTCGACGGGCTCGGCCAGGAGCGCCCAGGCCAGCCGCCGGCCGCGCAGGGCGCGGCGGGCGAAGGTCTCGACGGCGGCGGCCAGCCGCTTCGCGGCCGGGGCGGGCACGGCCACGGCTGCGGCCACGGCGTCGACCTCCCGTTGCGAGGCCACTCGGAAGACCTCGGCCAGGAGGTCGCCCTTGGACGGGAAGTGCCGATACACGGTGCCGGCACCCACCCCGGCGGCCCGCGCGACCGAGCTGATGGCGGCGGCCTGATAGCCGCCGTCGGCGACCAGCGCCAGCGCGGCGGCACTGATGCGCGCCCGGGTGTGCGCACGTCGCGCCTCGGTTCGCTCGGTGGGACGGTACGGCACGCAAGAATGGAATCACGGTTCCGATCTTGGCGCAAGGCGCGCGCCACCGAACGCCGAATCGCTAGGTTGGGCGGGTGTCCGGCGCCGACACGCTGAAGCTCGGCCTCAACACCGGCTACTGGGCGGGTGGCCCGCCCCCGGGGATGCCCGAGGTGATCGCCGAGGCCGAGCGGCTGGGCTTCGACTCGATGTGGACTGCCGAGGCCTATGGCTCAGACTCGCTCACCCCACTGTCCTGGTGGGGCGCGCGGACCCAGCGCATGCGCCTCGGGACCGCCATCGTCCAGATTTCGGCCCGCACCCCGGCCGCCACCGCGATGGCGGCCATGACGCTCGACCACCTCTCGGGGGGGCGGCTGATCCTCGGGCTTGGCGTCTCGGGCCCGCAGGTGGTGGAGGGCTGGTACGGGCAGCCGTTCGCCAAGCCGCTCGCCCGCACCCGCGAGTACATCGGGATCCTGCGCGACATCTGGGCGCGCCAGGGCCCGGTGACCAGCGGCGGGCCGCACTACCCGCTGCCGCTGTCCCACGGCACCGGGCTGGGAAAGCCGCTGAAGTCGTCGATCCACCCGCTGCGCGAGGACATCCCGATCTTCCTCGGCGCCGAGGGCCCCAAGAACATTGCCCTGGCCGCCGAGCTGTGCGACGGGTGGCTGGCGCTGTTCTTCTCGCCCCGACACCAGGACCTCTACCGCGAGGCGCTGGAGGAGGGCTCCGCCCGCCCCGACGCCCGGCGCTCGCTGGAGGACTTCGAGGTTGCGGCCACCGTCCCGCTGATCGTCGACGACGACGTCGAGCGTGCGGCGGACGCCCTGCGCCCGATGTACGCCCTGTACTTCGGCGGAATGGGCGCCCGCAGCGTCAACTTCCACGCCAACGTGCCGGTGCGGATGGGCTACGGCGACGAGGTGGAGCGCATCCAGGAGCTGTACCTGGGCGGGCACAAGGAGGAGGCTGCCGCGGCGGTGCCGACCGCGCTGGTCGAGGAGCTGGCGCTCATCGGCCCGCCCGACAAGATCCGCGCCGACCTCGAGGCCTGGCGCGAGTCGCTGGCCACCACGCTGCTGATCAGCGGCGACGCCGCCACGCTGCGCACCGCCGCCGAGCTGGTGCTGGGATGAGTGCCCGCGAGGTCCAGCCGCTCGACGACGCGTCGGTCGGAACCTTCGCCCTGGGAGGCGATCTCACCGTCCGGCGCCTGGGCTTCGGCGCCATGCGCCTCACCGGCGACGGGGTTTGGGGCGAGCCCTCCGACCATGAGACCGCGCTCGCGGTGCTCAGGCGGGCGGTGGAGCTGGGCATCAACCTCATCGACACCGCCGACTCGTACGGCCCTGAGGTGTCCGAGCGCCTGATCGCCGAGGCGCTGCACCCGTATCCCGACGATCTGGTGATCGCCACCAAGGGAGGGCTGCTGCGACCGGGGCCGGGACGCTGGGACCCGGACTGCCGCCCCGAGCACCTGCGCGAGGCCTGCGAGGGCAGCCTGCGGCGCCTGCGCCTGGAGCGCATCCACGTCTACCAGCTGCACACCGTGGACCGCGAGGTGCCGCTGGAGGAGTCGCTCGGCGCCCTGATCGAGCTGCGCGACGAGGGCAAGATCGCCCACATAGGGATCTCCAACGTCGACGTGGACCAGCTGGAGCGCGCGCTCGAGATGACCCAGGTGGTGTCGGTGCAGAATCGCTTCAACCTGGTGGATCGCGACTCCGAGCCGGTCCTCGAGGCCTGCGAGCGCCGCGGGATCGCCTTCATCCCGTGGTTCCCGCTCGCCACCGGATCGCTGGCCAGGCCCGGAAGCGCCCTGGACCGCGCCGCCGCCAGCCACCAAGCCGCCCCGGCGCAGGTGGCGCTCGCCTGGCTGCTCGCCCGCTCGCAGGTGATGCTGCCGATTCCCGGCACCGGGTCGGTCGAGCACCTGGAGGAGAACGTCG
>DATFPO010000133.1:0-1953 GCA_035264745.1 Solirubrobacteraceae bacterium
GAACAGGCGCGGATCGTTGGTGATCACGCCCGTCACGCCGAGGGCCTCCAGCGCGCGGATGCGGGGGAGCTCGTCGACCGTCCAGGCGAACAGCTCGCCGCCGGCGTCACGAACCGCGGCGACCAGCCGGGGGGTGATCACCCGCCAGTGGGCCATCAGCGCGTCGCAGCGACCGGCCCGGATCGCTCGAGCCGCCAGCCGTGGGAGCAGAAGGCGATAGCCCGACAGGACCCCGAGCGCGAACACTGCCGTCCAACGTGAGTCGGTGTAGTCGCGCCGGGCCCTGGGCACCGACCATCCCAGCCGCAGGGACGGCTCGAGCTCGCGCACGCGGCTCAGGCTGTCGGTGTACTGCGACGAGACCAGGGCGCGCTCGACCAGTGCGTGGCGACGCAGCGCCTCGACCACCGCCTCCTCGTAGCCAGGCAGCTTGAGGTCGACGTCGAGTTCGATGCCGTTGAACGCCTCGGAGGCGAAATGCGCGAGACCCTCGTCGAGCGTCGGTGGGTCGCCCCTACGGGCCGCCACGTAGTCGTGGGCCAGCACCAGGCGCCCGGACCCGCGCTCGGGCAGGACGTCGAACTCGATCATGTCGACGCCGGCGGCCAGGGCGGCGTCGAAGCTGCCCAGCGTGTTGCCGGGGGCGATCAGGTCGGCTCCCTTGTGGCCGACCCTCCTCAGCGCTGGCATCCGGTGCACCAGTAGGTGGTTCGATTGTCGTCGCCCTGGCCGCGTCCCCGGATGTCCTGACCGCAGCGAGGACACGGCCGCCCGCCCCTCCCATAGACGCTGCGCCGGCGAGGGCGACCGGTGTGAGCGGACTCCTGCATGCCCGAGCGGGCCTGCTCGATTATCGCCAGCGCCTCCCCATCGCTCACCGTGTGCACCGGACGCCAGGGGTCGATCCCCGCCGACCAGCACGCCTCGGCCTTCCAGACGTTGCCGATGCCGGCGACCACTCGCTGGTCGATCAGGGCATCCCCGATCCCGCGGACGGGATCCCCCTCTCGCAGCCGGCGCAGGAATCGCCGCGAGTCGAAGCCGGACTCGGCCAGGACGTCGGGACCCATCGCGCTCAGGCGCTGGTCGAAGCGCGTACGCGAGTCGGTCAGCAGCTCCAGGACCGGCCCGTCGAACTCCACCACCTCGTGGGTGGGCGTCGTCATCACCAGCCATGCCCGACGCGGCGAGCGCCGCCACCCTCGCCCGCGCTCGTGAACGGCCCAGGCCCCCGTCATGCGCAGATGGGAGTGAAGGGTCAGCCCGCCCTCGAAGCGCACGAACAGGTGCTTGCCGTGGGGGTCGATGGATCTGATGGCGCGGCCGGCCAGCCGTTGGGGCCATCGGTCCAGGGCATGACGCGGCTGGGGAGTGGCGATCTCGTCCGGGATCCGCCCCACGAGCGCCGGACGCATACGGTTCGCCGCAAAGCGGATCGTGTCGCCCTCGGGCATGCCGGAACAGTAGATGCCGGCGCCGGCGCCCCTACCGTCAGGCGCTCAGGGTGAGCGCCCGCGGGCCCTGGCGGAAACCGAGCTCGATCAGGAGCTCGCCGAAGGGCGAGCCGATGACCGGCTCGCCGTCCACCCGCTCGAGTGCCACGCGCCGGATGCGCCCGGCCCGCACCTCGTCCGCCACAGCCTCAAACGCGGCGGTCAGCCGCTCGTCGTCAGGCTCCACGAGGGTGATCGCCGCTCGGCCCGAGCGCTCGAGGTAGAGGACCGGCTCGGGGCCCGCCAGTACGACGTAGGCGCCAGCCACTCGCTGGGGCCGCCGGCGCTCGCCCTCGGATTCCCGCCGCGGCCATGGCAGCGCCGCCCCGTAGGGCTGTGCCGGGTCGACCGCCGCCAGCACCCGGGGCGCCGCGTCGGCGTCGCGCCGTTCCTCGCGCAGCCGCTCGACCGCCCCCGGCAGGGCGAACTGCGCCCCGCCGAGGCCCTCGACGAAGTAGCC
>DATFPO010000134.1:0-12906 GCA_035264745.1 Solirubrobacteraceae bacterium
CGTCGCGTTCACGAACACTCCGCACAGCTCGGCCCGCCGGCGCAGGGAGGCGGTGATGGCCTCGGCCTCGGCGATCCGGCAGCTGCGCGGCGAGCGCTCGTAGAAGATCAGGCCCAGCGCCCAGGCGCCGAGCTCGACCGCCCGCGTGGCGTCGGCCAGGTTGGTGTTGCCGCAGATCTTGACCCGGGGGCCCGGCATCCACCCATGGTAAGGCGGTTCGCCGGCCGGCCGGGGCCGCTACTGGCTGGGAGCTCGGTCGGGACGCTGGCCCAGCGTCACCGTCACGCTGCGGCTGCGTCCGCCGCGCAGGAGGTCGACCTGGATGGCGTCGCCCGGCTGACGAGCGCTGATCGCCGCCACCAGGTCGTCCATCGAGGCCACCCTGCGCCCGTCGACTGTCCGGATGACGTCCCCGCCGACCGCGATGTCGGAGCCGTCCAGCGTGGCCCGGGCGTTGCCGCCCCTGATGCCGGCGCGGGCGGCCGGGCTGCCCGGCGCCACGCCCTGCACCAGCACGCCGCCGCCGGCCGGCAGGTTCAAGCGCCCCAGCGAGCTGTCGACCGTGACCCCGGTGATTCCGATGTACGGTCGGGCCACCCGGCCCGACTCCATCAGCTGGGGGATCACCTTCTTGGCGGTATCGATCGGGACCGCGAAGCCGATCCCCACGTTGCCGGTCGCCGCCTCGCCGGTGACGATCTGGGAGTTGATGCCGATCACCCGCCCGGCGGCATCGAGCAGCGGCCCGCCTGAGTTGCCGGGATTGATGGCTGCGTCGGTCTGGATGACGTGGTCGATGCTGAACCGTTCGGGGCCGAGATCCGCCGCTGGAGGGCGGAGACGACGCCCGTGGTGAGCGTCCGGTCGAGCCCGAACGGGTTCCCGATGGCGATGGTCGGATCGCCGACCTGGACGTTGGCGGAGTCGCCGAGCCCCAGCGGGTGCAGGCTGGCTCCGTCACGTCTCACCTTCAGCAGGGCGATGTCGGTCGAGCTGTCCTTGCCCACCACCGTCGCGTCGGCGGTCTTGTGGTCCTCGAACTGGACCGTCACCGCCGAGGCTCCCTCGATGACGTGGGCGTTGGTCAGCACGTAGCCGCCCTTGTCGAGGACGAAGCCCGAGCCGCTGGCCTGGCCCCGCTGCTCCTGCGGGAACACGTCGAAGGGCGACTCCACCTGTCGGACGATCTGAGCCTTGACGTTCACCACGCCCGGCGCGTCCCGCTTGTAGATCTCGCGCGGGGTGAGCCCCTGGGCTCCACCGTCACTCGCGGGGCGGGTCATGGGAGCCTGCTGCACGACGGTGGTCGTCCGGCCCCCCGGCACCAGCCCGACCACCACCATGACCGCCGCCACCACCGCACCCCCCAGTACCGCGGACACCAGCGACGATCGGAGCGGAAGGCTCACGCTGCCAGTGTCGGCCGCCCCCGTGAAGCCAAGATAAACGCCTGATGCCTTGGCCCGGCCCCTCGATCAGGGCTCGGGCTCGCCGTCCGGCCCCGAGAGGGCCCGGCAGGTCGCCTCGATGTCGTCGGCGCGCAGCAGCGACTCGCCGATCAGGACCGCGTCCACCCCGACCCGCTCGAGCTCCTCGAGCTGTTCGCGGGACTCGAGTCCGGACTCCGACACCACCGCCTTGCCCGCCGGGACGTCGGACAGCAGCGCGAAGGTTCGGTCGATGTCGACCGAGAAGTCGGTCAGGTCGCGGTTGTTGATGCCGATCAGCGCGGCGTCGATGTCCAGCGCGGTCTCCAGCTCCGCCTCGTCGTGGACCTCCACCAGGACGTCGAGGTCCAGCGACCTGGCCTGGGCATGGAGCTCGGTCAGGGCGGCGGGCGGGAGAGCAGCCACGATCAGCAGGATGGCGTCGGCGCCGATCGCCGCCGATTCGTACACCTGGTAGGGATCGATCACGAAGTCCTTGCGCAGGATCGGCAGCCCGGAGGCGGCGCGGGCCTGCCGCAGGTCGTCCAGGGAGCCGCCGAAGTGAGTGGCCTCGGTGAGCACCGAGATCGCCGCCGCGCCACCGTGCTCGAACGCCTCCACCACCTCGGTCACGTCGGCGTCGGGGCGAAGTGCCCCCGCGGAGGGGGACTGCCGCTTGTACTCCGCGATCAGCGACAGCCCCGGACGCGAGACCGCCTCGGAGAACGGACGGTCCTCGGCGCGAGTGAAGAGCTCGCGCTCGAGGTCGGCCTGCGGTACCTCGCGGCGACGGCGGTCGAGGTCCTGGCGGGTGGCCTCGACGATCCGCTCGAGCACGCTCACGCCGCGGCCAGTCCTCGCGTGCAGGCCACGAAGCGGTCGAGAGCGACCGCCGCGGAGCCGTCGTCCACCGCCGCCTCTGCGGCGCGGACACCGGCCTCCAGCGTCTCGACCCGCCCGCTGACGTAAATGGCGCCGCCGGCGTTCAGGACCGCCAGGTCCCGCCGGGGACCGGGCTCGCCGGCGAGGATGCGCCGGGTCGTATCGGCGTTCTCCGCGGGTGTCCCGCCGGCCAGGTCCTCCAAGCGGGCGGGAGCCAGGCCCATCTCGCTCGCGTCCAGCCTGTAGCGCTCGAAGCCCGGAGCGCCTCCGTCCGCGGCTGCGGCGACCTCGACGACCTGGGTGGGCCCGGCGGTGCTCATCTCGTCCAGCCCGTCCTGGCTGGACACTACCAGCGCCCGGGCCACCCCCAGATGGGCCAGGGCGCCGGCCACCGTCTCGACGTAGGCTGGGTCCGAGACGCCGATCAGCTGCCGGGTGGCGCCCGCCGGGTTGGTCAGGGGCCCCAGGAAGTTGAAGATCGTCCGCACGCCGAGCTCCTTGCGGACGGGCACCACGAACCGCGTCGCCTGGTGGTGGGCCGGGGCGAACATGAAGCCGAAGCCGGCCTCGCGTATGCACGCGGCCACCGCGTGCGGTCCCAGGTCGATGCGTGCCCCCAGCGCCTCCAGCAGGTCGGCCGAGCCCGACAGGCTGGTGGCGGAGCGGTTGCCGTGCTTGGCCACCGCGCAGCCGGCCCCGGCCGCGATCAGGGCCGCGGTGGTCGAGACGTTGAAGGTGGGCCGGCCACCCCCCGTGCCGGCGGTGTCGACCAGGTCGTCCCGGCCGCTGTCCACCCGCGTCGCCAGCGCGCGCATCGTGCGCGCCAGCCCGACCAGCTCGTCCACCGTCTCGCCCTTGGTGCGCAGGGCGACCAGGAAGGCGGCGATCTCGACCTCGGAGGCGCCGCCGGCCATGATGACCGCCAGCACCTCGGCGGCGTCGTCGGCGCTCAGGTCACGCCCGGAGGCCACTGCCTCGACGGCCCGGGTGATCGTGGGCTGCGCCATCGCGCCTACCGCGCCGAGCCGTGCACGAAGTTGTCCAGAAGGGCCCGCCCGCCCTCGGTCAGCACCGACTCCGGATGGAACTGGACGCCCTCGGCGGGCAGCTCGCGGTGACGAATGCCCATCACCACCCCTCCGCCCTCCGCCGAGCGCTCGAAGCAGCCGGGCAGGCCCGGATCGACGACCAGAGAGTGGTAGCGGCCCGCGGTGAGCGGGCTCTTCAGCCCGGTGAAAATGGTCCTCCCGTCGTGCGCCACGGTCGTCGCCTTCCCGTGGACCGGCTCGTGGCGGATCACCCGCCCGCCGAACGCCTCGGCCAGCGACTGGTGTCCCAGGCAGACGCCAAGCGAGGGAATCCCCGCCTCGGGCAGGCGCCGCATCGCCTCCACCGAGATGCCGGCCCGATCGGGGGTGCACGGCCCCGGCGAGACCACCAGGCGGTCGGGGCGCCGCTCGAGCAGCTCGTCCACGGTCGCCCGGTCGTTGCGTACCACCTCCACCTCGGCGCCCAGCTCCCCCAGGTACTGGACCAGGTTGTAGGCGAAGGAGTCGTAGTTGTCGATTACGACAACGCGGGTCATTGCCAGTTCTCCTGCTCGCAGGCCAGCTCGATCGCGCGCAGGACGCCGCGGGCCTTGGCCACGGACTCGCGGTACTCGTAGTCGGGCCTGGCGTCCGCCACCGTGCCGCCTCCAGCCTGGACATGGGCGACGCCGTCCTTGACCACCACGGTCCGGATGTGGATGCAGGTGTCGAGGTCGCCGGTGTACGACAGGTATCCGATCGCCCCCCCGTAGCCGCCGCGCTTGACCGGCTCCAGCTCGTCGATGATCTGCATCGCCCTCACCTTGGGGGCGCCGGACAGGGTTCCCGCCGGCAGCGTCGCCCGCAGCGCGTCGATGGCCCCCACCTCCGGGCGCAGCGTCCCGGTCACCGAGGAGACGATGTGCATGACGTGGCTGTACGTCTCGACCACCATGAAGTCCTCGACCGCCACCGAGCCGTACTCGCACACGCGACCCAGGTCGTTGCGCCCGAGGTCGACCAGCATCACGTGCTCCGCGCGCTCCTTGGGATCGTCGAGCAGCTCCCGAGCGATCCGGACGTCCTTATCGGCGTTGGACCCGCGCGGGCGGGTGCCCGCTATCGGCCGGGTGGCGGCCCGGCGGCCGGCGACCGTGAGCAGCGGCTCGGGGCTGGCGCCGGCGACCTGGAAGTCGCCGAAGTCCAGGAAGTACATGTACGGGCTCGGATTCACCGCCCGCAGGCCGCGATAGATCGAGAACGCGTCGACCGGCACGGCGGCGGACCAGCGCTGCGAGGGCACGACCTGGAACGCGTCCCCGGCATGGATGTACTCGACGATGCGCGCCACGGTGGCCTCGAAGTCGTCTCGCGACATGTTGGGGGTGAACTGCGGCATGGCCCGGGCGTCCGCCCGGTGGGCGGGGCGCGGGACCGGGCCCGCCAACCGCTCGCGCACCCCGGCGATCGCCTCGCATGCGGCGGCGTAGGAGCGCTCCACCTCGTCCTCGGCGTAGACGTTGGCCAGCACCGAGACGGTGTGGCTGAGATGATCGAAGACGACCAGTAGGTCGGACAGCATCAGGGCCATGTCTGGCAGGCCGAGAGGATCGGGATTGGGATCTCCGAGCGGCTCGACGGTCCGGACCAGGTCGTAGCCGAAGAACCCCACGGCCCCTCCGGCGAACGGGGGCAGCCCCGGCAGCGGAGCCTGGCGGTGACGCGCCACCTCGTCGGCGGCCAGCGCGTACGGGTCGCCTCCGTCCCCCAGCGACCAGCGCACCACCCGTCGGGGACGAAACCCGATGAAGGAGTAGCGGCCGACCCGCTGGCCCTGCTCGGCGGACTCGAGCAGAAACGCCGGTCCCTCCTCGCGGAGCTTGAGGAAGGCGGACACCGGTGTCTCGCAGTCGTCGATGAACGTATGGCGCAGCGGGATCAGGTTGTGCTCGCGCGCCAGGTCCCGGGCCTCGTCGAGGCCCGGGGAGACCGAGGGCAGCTCGGCGGCGACCGCCATCAGGCGGCGGCGCCCCGGCGGCGAGCCTCCAGAACCCGCTCGGCGTCGGCCAGGCTCAGCTCGCGCGAGCGCAGCAGCACGGAGAGGTGATAGAGGAGGTCGGCGGCCTCCTCGGCGACCCGCTCGTCGGGCTCGTCGGCGGCGGCGCGGGCCACCTCGTCGGCCTCCTCGCGCACCTTGCCGGCGAGCCGGTCGGGGGCGTCCAGCAGGTCGACCGTGTAGGAGCGCGACGGCCGGTCGCGGGCGCGCTCGGCCACCACCCGCTCCAGCGCGGCCAGGGCCTCGTGGGGGGCGGCGGGGTCGAGCTCGCCGCGATGGAAGCAGGTCCGTTCCCCCGTGTGGCACGCCGGCCCCGACGGCTCGACCAGCGCCAGCAGCGCGTCGGCGTCGCAGTCGTAGCGGATGGCGCGCACCGCCTGGGTGTTCCCGCTGGTCGCGCCCTTGTGCCAGAGCTCGCCCCGCGAGCGGCTCCAGAAGTGCATCTCACCGCTCTCGCGGGTCCTGCGCAGCGCCTCGGCGTTCATGTAGGCGAGCGTCAGGACCTCGCCCGTACGCCAGTCCTGGACCACGCAGGGCACGAGCCCACGCTCGTCGTAGGCGATGTCGGCGTCTTCCACGGCCCGCCAGATTGTAGGTGCGAGCGGGCGAATTCCTGCGCCTGGGGCAATCCGATGCATGAGCCTTCAATCACCGGGTAGGGCGCGGGGATGACCCGACACGATCAGCCGCAGCAGCACCGGAGGACGGAGGACCCGCCCCCGGCCCGTGACGATCGTCGCAAGCGGGTCACCGATCCGGCCCGGTCGCCGGCGCCCTCGAACCCGCCGGTCGAGCGGGAGGACGTCGAGCGGGGCCGGGACAAGCTGGAGCGGGTCCTCAGCTGAGGCCGCGGCCGCGGCGCGTTGAGCGCCGCGGCCGCGGGCCATCCATCCGCCCCGGCCTGGCAGAGTTGCCCGCCATGGGCTCGATCCTCGAGCGCGACCTGGTCTACGTGACCGGCAAGGGCGGCGTGGGCCGGTCGACCGTGTGCGGCGCTCTGGGGCTCGCCGGCGCCGCCCTGGGGCGTCGCACGATCGTCTGCGAGGTGGCCGAGCAGGACCGCCTGTCCCGCGCGTTCGGGCGCCCTCCCCGCCTCGGCGACGAGGAAGGCCGGCTCGCCGACGGCGTCTGGGGCGTCTCGATAGATCCCCAGGCCGCCCTGCGCACCTGGCTCTCCAACCAGCTCGGCTCCCGGACCCTGAGCCGTCTGCTGTTCGAGAGCGACGCGTTCAGCTACTTCGCGGCGGCGGCGCCGGGCGCCCGCGAGATCGCCACCCTGGGTCGGGCCGGGGCGCTGGCCGAGGGGGACGCCTACGACCTGGTGATCCTGGATGCCCCCGCCTCCGGCCACGGCCTGGCCATGCTGCGCACACCCTCCACCTTCGCCGAGATAGCGCGGGTGGGCCCGATCCGCAGGCAGGCGCAGGCGCTGCACCGGCTGCTCGCCGACCGCGACCGCTGCGCCTGCGTCGCGGTGGCCCTGGCGGAGGAGATGCCGGTCAACGAGACCCTGGAGCTGGAGCGCGCGCTGCCCGGGATCCTCGGCGGCGGGCTCGAGGCGATCGTGGTCAACGGCGTCTATCCACAGCGCTTCGACGAGGCGGAGGTCGAGCGCGCCGCGACGGCCGCCGACCGCGACGGGAACGGCGCCACGCGCCGCGCCCTGGCCGCGGTCGCCGCCGAATACCGCTGGGCGGAGGGCCAGCGGGCGCAGCTGGACCGGCTGGTCGACCAGGCCCGTGCCCCGGTCATGACGCTGCCGTTCCTGTTCGAGGACGAGCTGCGGACAGCCCAGCTCGAGCTGCTGTCCCGCGAGCTGGCACGCCAGCTGGAGGCAACCCCGGCCTAGATCCCCAGCCGGTCGAGCAGCGCGTCGTCCGCGCGCCAGTGCCGCCGCACCCGGACGGACAGGTCGAGGTGCACGCGCGCGCCCAGCCGCCGCTCGAGCTCGCGCCGCGCCGCCGTCCCCACCGCCCTGACCATCCGCCCCCCGGCGCCGATCAGGATGCCCTTCTGGGACTCGGTCTCGACCCAGACGTATGCCCGGACGGTCACCAGGCCCGGCCTCCGGCCGATCTCGTCGACGCTGACCTCGACCGCGTGGGGAACCTCCTGCCGGGTGCGGGACAGCACCTGCTCGCGGACCAGCTCCGCGATCTCGACCTCCTCCGGCAGGTCGGACCTCTGGTCGGGCGGGAAGTAGAACGGCCCGGGCCCGAGCCGGCCGACCAGGTGCTCGACCAGCGCCCGCACGCCCGCACCGGTGCGCGCCGAGACCGGGAAAACCTCGGCGTCGGGGCTCAGGTCGGAGGCGGCCTCCAGCGCCGCGGCGGTGGCGGCGCGGTCCAGCCGGTCAACCTTGTTCACCGCGATCACCACCGGTCCCTGGCTTTCCCCAAGCCTGGCGGCGATGAACCGATCACCCGGCCCGACCGCCTGGGTGCCGTCGATCACCAGGACCGCCGCGTCGCTTTCGGCCAGCTCGTGCTCGACGCTCCGCTGCATGCGCTCGGTGAGAGCATCGCGCGGCCGCTGCACGCCGGGCAGGTCGACCAGCACGAGCTGCCAGTCGGGCCCGGTGGCCACCCCGCGGATCGCCCGCCGCGTGGTCTGCGGCTTGTCGGAGACGATCGCGACCTTCCCCGCGACGATGGCGTTGACCAGCGTGGACTTGCCGACGTTGGGCCGGCCCGCCACCGCGACGAAGCCGCTGCGGGTCGCCTCGGCCGCCGGGCTCACGCCGCGCCCGCCCCGAGGACGTCTCGCTGGAGGGCCAGCATCTCGCCGCGGTCAGACTCGTGGTCCAGGCCCGCCAGGTGGAGCGCTCCGTGCACCACCGCCTCCCGCAGGTCGGCGGCCCTGTCCGGGCAGACCACCACGTCTCCCAGCTCGCGTGGGCCCGCCATCGGCTCCGCGGCGTCGACCGGAAACGAGAGGACGTCGGTCGCCGCATCGCGCCGGCGGTGGGCCCGGTTGAGCTCACGGATGCGGGCGGGCGAGACGAACGCGACCGCCACATGCCCGTCGGCGACGCCCGCCGCGGCCAGCGCCCGGGCGCATATCTGGGCGACCTCCTCGGCGGCGATCCGGCCGGCGGCGCGCTCGACGCCGACGACCTCGACCTCCAGGCGCTGGCTCACGGCGCCGGCGGCCGGCTAGCCCGGACGCCGCTGGGCGGGGCGCAGCTCCGGCGCGCGCCGCGTGGCGCGCGGGTCCGCCGCCGCATGCGCGTCGTAGGCCTCCACGATGCGCTGAACCAGCTTGTGGCGCACGACGTCCTCGCCGCCCAGGCGCACGAAGGCGATGTCCTCGACGCGCTCGAGGATCTCGCCCACCACCACCAGACCGGAACGCTGGTCGCGAGGGAGGTCGACCTGCGTGACGTCGCCGGTCACCACCACCTTGGAGTTGAAGCCGAGCCTGGTGAGGAACATCTTCATCTGCTCCGGGCTGGTGTTCTGCGCCTCGTCCAGGATCACGAACGAGTCGTTGAGAGTTCGGCCGCGCATGAAGGCCAGCGGAGCGATCTCGAGGACCCCGCGCTCCAGGTGCTGCGAGACGCGCTCGGGGTCGAGCATGTCGTGGAGGGCGTCGAACAGCGGGCGCAGGTAGGGGTCCACCTTGGCCATCACGTCGCCGGGCAGGAACCCCAGACGCTCTCCGGCCTCGACCGCCGGGCGGGTGAGGATGATCCGGCTCACCTCGCGCCGCGACAGCGCCGCCACGGCCATGGCGACGGCCAGAAACGTCTTGCCGGTCCCCGCCGGCCCGATCCCGAACGTGATCGTCTTGGAGCGCATCGAGTCGACGTAGCGCTTCTGGTTGAGGGTCTTCGGGGCGACCTTGGTGGAGCGGTGGCGCCAGACCACGTCCTCGAGGATTCGCGCCGGGCTCTCGTGCTGGTCGAGCGCCCGGGTGACCGCCTCGATGGTCCCCGGGGCGATCTCGTGGCCCTCGTCGATCAGCTCGGACAGCTCGCGCACCACGGTGGCGCCCGCCCGCACCGCCTCGGCGTCGCCGTCCAGGGTCACCACGTTGCCCCGCAGGAAGACATCACACTGCAGATGCCCCTCGAGCGCCTTGAGGATGGCGTCCTCGGAGCCGGCGAGTCCGGCCGCCACGGTGTTGGGCAGCTCGAGCTGGCTGCGCATCAGCCGCTCCCGCCCGCAGACATGGCCTCAGGCACCGAGGGCTTCCCGGACCTTGGCCGAGACCCGCTTCCCGTCGGCGCGCCCGCCCACGCGAGGCATGACCACTCCCATCACCCTGCCCATCTCTCCGGGGGAGCTGGCGCCGGTCTCCCCCACCGCGGCCGAGACGATCCCCTCCAGCTCGGCGTCCGACAGCTCGGCCGGCAGGTAGCCCTCGATCAGGCCGGCCTCCTGCTGCTCGCGATCGGCGAGGTCGTCGCGCCCGGCCTCGCGGTACTGATCGACCGCGTCCAGGCGCCGCTTACGCTCGCGCCGCAGCGCGGTTATCTCGTCGCCGCCCTCCTTGGCGGCCTTCTGGAGCTCGGAGAGCACGAAGCGCAGCGCGCCGACGCGATCTCGGTCGCCCGACTTCATGGCGTCGGACAGATCCGTCCTGACCTGATCGGCAATCGTCACCGGGCGCAAGGATACGCGGAGCGGGACCGGGTTCCCGTCGTGAGCGCCCCGAGCCCAGCGACTTGACAGGCCCGACGGGCGGGTGGAGAGTCGAGGACGGCGAGAGGAAGGGGGCGCAGATGAGCAAGGCCAAGTCGATGGCGTCGGTCTCGACCGTCGCGGCGCTGGCCGCGGGAATGGCTCTGGCCGCGTGCGGCGGCGGTGGAGGCGGGGGCGGGCCCGCGGTCGCCCTGCTGCTACCCGAGTCCAAGACCGCCCGGTACGAGTCGCAGGACCGGCCGCACTTCACGGCCAGGCTCAAGCAGGCGTGCCCCGGCTGCAGCCTGATCTACAGCAACGCCGACCAGGACGCGTCGAAGCAGCAGCAGCAGGCCGAGGCCGCGCTGACCCAGGGCGCCAAGGTGTTGGTGCTCGATCCCGTCGACGCGGCCTCGGCCAGCGTCATCGTGCAGCGAGCCAAGCAGCAGAAGGTGCCGGTGATCAGCTACGACCGGCTGATCACCAACGCCGACATCGACTACTACGTCTCGTTCGACAACGTGCGCGTGGGCCAGCTCCAGGCCCAGACGCTGGTCAAGAAGCTGCGCTCGGGGGGTCCCACGGGCTCGATCATCATGATCAACGGCGCCCCCACCGACAACAACGCGAAGCTGTTCAAGCAGGGCGCCCTGAGCGTCATGAACACCAGCGGATTCAAGATCGCCAAGCAGTACGACACCCCGGACTGGAGCCCGGACCAGGCCCAGAATGAGATGCAGCAGGCGATCACCGCGGTGGGCAACAACGGGTTCGTCGGCGTCTACGCGGCCAACGACGGGACGGCCGGAGGCGCCATCGCAGCGATGAAGGCGGCCGGGATCAAACCGGCCGCCCGTCCGACCACCGGGCAGGACGCCGAGCTCGATGCCATCCAGCGGATCCTGACCGGGGAGCAGTACATGACCGTCTACAAGGCGGTCAAGCCCGAGGCGGCGGCGGCGGCCGACCTGGCCGCGGCGCTGGCTCTGGGGCGCGCGGCCCCGAGCGGGGTGGTCAACCAGAGGGTCAACAACGGGCGCAAGCCCGTACCGTCGGTGATCCTCACGCCGGTGGCCGTGACCAAGGCCAACGTCAAGGACACCGTGATCAAGGACGGCTTCTGGAAGGCGTCGCAGGTCTGCACCGGATCGTTCGCCGCCGCCTGTCGGTCCGCCGGAATCAGCGGATGACCGCCAACGGGCCGCTGCTGGCCCTGCGAGGCGTGGCCAAGCGTTTCGGGGCGGTGCAGGCCCTCGGAGGCGTGGACTTCGACGTCCACGCCGGCGAGGTGGTCGGCCTGGTCGGCGACAACGGAGCTGGCAAGTCGACCCTGGTCAAGACCATCTCCGGCATCTACGAGCCCGATGAGGGCCAGTTCTTCTTCGACGGCGAACCGGTCGTCATCGGCGGTCCCAACGACGCCGCCGAGCTCGGGATCGCCACCGTCTACCAGGACCTGGCGCTGTGCGACAACCTCGACGTGGTGGCCAACCTGTTCCTGGGAAACGAGCTGGTCGCGGCCGGGGCGGCCGGCCTGACCCGGCAGCTCAACGAGACGGCGATGGAGCACCGCTCGCACGAGCTGCTCGACCAGCTGGCCGTCTCGATCCCGAGCGTCCGGGCCGAGGTGGGAACCATGTCGGGCGGCCAGCGACAGCAGGTGGCGGTCGCGCGCTCGCTGCTCGGCGACCCCAAGGTGGTGCTGCTGGACGAGCCGACCGCCGCGCTCGGGGTCGCCCAGACCGCGCAGGTGCTCGACCTGATCCGCCGGCTGCGCGAGCGCCGACTGGGCGTCGTGGTCATCAGCCACAACCTGGCGGACGTCTTCGAGGTCACCGATCGCATCGTCGTCCTCCGGCTGGGACGACCGGCCGGCGACTTCGACGTGCGCGGCACCACCCAGGAGGAGGTGGTCGCCGCGATCACCGGCGCGCAGTACGGCGGTCGCGAGGACGGGGAAGGGGCCGGCACTCGCGACGGTGGTCCGGCAGCAGGCGGAGGTTCGCGATGAGCGCCCATCCGCCCGCCGCCGCGGCGGCCGACGCGCCGGCGCTGGAGCGCCCCCAACCCGGGCTGGTGCGGCGCTTCACCCAGGGCGACCTGGCCTCGCTGCGCGTGGTCGTCGGTCTGGCCGTCATCTGGATCGTCTTCGAGATCCAGAACGACCGCTTCCTGTCCGCGGTCAACCTCACCAACCTGATGCTCCAGATCACGGCGACCGGGTTGATCTCGGTCGGCGTGGTCTACGTCCTGCTCCTGGGCGAGATCGACCTCTCGGTCGGAGCGGTCAGCGGGTTGGCCGCCGCGGTGATGGCCGTGCTCAACGTCAAGCACGGATGGAGCCCCTACCCGGCCATCCTGGGCGGGGCGCTGACCGGGACGGTGATCGGCCTGGTGCAGGGCGCCCTGTTCACGCGCTTCGGTATTCCGTCCTTCGTGGTGACCCTGGCCGGGCTGCTGGCCTGGCAGGGGGCCCTGCTCTACGTGCTCGGCGAGACCGGCACGATCAACCTCACGGATCCCAAGATCACCGGCTTGGCCAACACGTTCTACCCCCCCGCGATCGGATGGGTCGTGGGGTTGGCGGTGATCGGCGCGTACGCCGCGGCGACGCTCGGGGGCTGGCGCCGGCGCCGGGTCGCCGGGCTGGCCGATCAGCAGATCGGAGGGCTGTCGGTGCGCGTCGCCGTGGTCGCGGTCGCGGTGCTGGCCGTCGTGGCGATCCTCAACTCGGACCGTGGAGTTCCCCTCGCCGTGCTCATCCTCATCGCGTTCGTGGCGGGCATGCAGTACATCGCCGCCCGCACCCGCTTCGGACGTCACGTGTTCGCGGTCGGGGGCAACGCGGAGGCAACGCGCCGAGCCGGGATCCGGATCAACCACATCCG
>DATFPO010000135.1:0-8768 GCA_035264745.1 Solirubrobacteraceae bacterium
GGGCGCGATCGGCGTCCGTTACCGTGACCGGGCGCTCGACCAGCCTCTCGGCCACCTGCGCCGCCTCCGCCTCACGGCCGTTCTGCGCCAGCCACCTGGGGCTCTCGGGGGTGCCCCGGCGCAGGACGATGATGATCACGGCGGGCACCACGCCCAGGCCGAGCATCAGCCGCCAGGACCCTATGTGGGGAACGCCAGCAGGGCGAGGGCCCCGACCAGCGCGCCCAGCAGGATCCCGACCGCCTGGAGGCTGAAGGCGGCCACCAGCCAGCGGCCGCGATCCCGCGCAGGCAGCACCTCGGCCAGGTAACTGGCGGCGATCGGATAGTCGAGGCCGATGGCGATCCCGAGCATGAAGCGGAAGGCGATCAGCGCCCAGACGTTCCAGGCGAACACGCAGAGCACCGAGAAGGCCGCGAAGAGCATCAGGTCGAACTGGAGGCCGCGAAGAGCATCAGGTCGAACTGGAAGATGCGCCGGCGCCCGATCCGATCGGCCAGCGACCCCAGGAGCCCGGCGCCCACGATCGCACCGACGATCGCCGCGGCCGACACCAGCCCCTTGGTCGCGTCGTCGAGCCCGAAGTCCTTGGCGATCAGCGGGTTGGCGACTCCGATGATGAAGAAGTCGAAGCCGTCGAGCATGATCCCCAGGCCCGCCAGCAGCCAGAACCGCACGTGCAGCGAGGTGATGGGGGCCCGGTCCAGGGCCTCGCCCAGCGGGGGGGCGGCTGGCGCGGCGGTCGCGTTCAAGGCGCGGCGATTCTCTCCCGAACCGACGGCGCGGGGCAATCGAATTGGCCGATTGGGCGGTCCGTCGGGATCGCCCCGCTCCGCCAGCCCGCCCGGCACACCCTTGGGTACAACTGCGGCCATGGCCGACGTCCTCAGGCTCTCCGACGGAACCGTGCTCGAGATCGTCACCCCGGCGGCCAGCACGGGCGGACAGCTGGTCGAGGTCCTGTTCACACTGCCCCCCGGCCGGCGCGGCCCGCCTGTGCACGTCCATCGTCATGTCGAGGAGTGGGAGGTCCTGGACGGGACGCTGGACGCGCGGGTGGGCGGCGGGCGACGGACGCTGCCCACGGGGTCGTCGCTGTCGATCCCGGCGGGCACCGCGCACACCTTCCGCAACTCCGGCGAGGAGCCGGTCCGGGTACTCGATCGCCACCGCCCGGCGGGGCGCTTCGAGGACTTCCTGCGCCGGGAGGCGGCGCTCTCGGCGGACGGGCTGCGTCACCCCGGCACCGTGCTCAGGCTGGCCGTGCTGTGGGACGACTACCGCGACACCCAGGCGCCGCCGGGTCGGGCGGCGCGCGCCGCGCTGTCCGCGCTGGCCGCGCTCGGGCGGCGGCTGGGGGCAACCCCGGACTGACCGCGCCGTCCGGGCCGACCGGCGGGTCAGCGCGTCAGCAGCAGGACCACCACGACCACGATCAGGACGACCAGGCCCGCCGCGGCCAGCTGGACCGGGCGCTGATGCCACCAGAACTCCGGCTTGGCCCGATCCCGGGTGTGGTGGCCCTCCGGCGGCGTCCCGACCCAGTCCTCCTCGTCATCGAACCGACTCATCGCGGGTCAGGTCCCGCAGCCGCCCTTGGCGTCCAGCGCCAGCCCCCGCACCAGCCGGTCCCTCAGCCGTCGCACAGCCAGCCGCTTACCCGCTGGCCGGGCACTCGTAACACGAGGCGGAGATTCCAGCCGCGCGGCGCCGGCCTAGCCCGAGCGCACGCGGAACATCGCGATCCCGTGGCGAGGGAGTGAGGCCGTGATCGGTCCGGGGGTCGTGGTGGTGCGACGCCCCCACAGGTCCCGCACGACGTAGCCCCCCGACGGGCGCAGCCCAAGCTGGCGTGCGTCCGCGCCCACCGTGGCGCGGGCCGCCGAGCGGTTGAGGAGCAGCAGCGCCCGGTCCCCGTTGGACAGGGGGCGAATCCACACCTGCTGGGTGGCCGAGTTGTACGTCGGGAAGCCCTGTACCCCGCCGCGATCCTGGTCGACCGCGATGACCTCGCGATTGGTGAGGATCCGCCGGGTGGTCGCCGACATCGTGCGCACGTCGGTGCTGGCGATCAGGGGCGCGGCCATCATGCTCCACAGGCTGAACATCGACCTGGCCTCGTTCGCGGACAGGCCGCGGTTGCCGACCTGCAGCATGTCGGGGTCGTTCCAGGCGCCCGGCCGGGCGTAGCGTGCCAGCGCGGCGTTGTGGTCGACGACGCGCATAACGCTCGACCAGCGGGCGCGGATGTCGGGCGTGGTCCGCCACAGATGCCCGACGCCGGCTGCCCACAGCCATGGGGTTCCCAGGCCCCACGCCGAGATGCTGAGCACCATGGGGCGGCCCGTGGAGCGGATCGCCGCCTGCATCACCCCGTAGCCGACGGGCCCGCGCTCGTGGCGGGTGGTGAAACAGCCGTCGAGCTTGACGTAGTCCACCCGCCACGCCGCGAAGGTGTGGGCGTCGGTGTAGAGATGGCGGCGGCTGCCCGGGTAGTGCATGCAGGTGGCCCGGCCCGCAGCGGCATAGATCCCGAGCTTCAGCCCGCGGCTGTGCACGTAGGCGGCCAGCGCGCGGATCCCGTGCGGGAACTTCGCCGGGTCCGGGCGCAGCGCTCCCCGGCGGCGGCTGCGGGCCATCCAGCAGTCGTCGAGATTCACGTAGCGGTACCCGGCGGCCCGCATGCCCGAGCGAATCATCACGTTCGCCGTCTCGCGGACGATGCGCTCGTTGACCTGGCACCGGAACCGGTACCAAGAGTTCCAACCCATGGGCGGGGTCTGGGCCAGCCCGTTGTCCAGCGCCGCCGCCGGAGCGGCGAGTACCGCCGTGAGCGCACAGGCGACGAGGACGCCGGCCAGATGCCGGCCGGTCAGGGCAATGCCAAGGCGGATGTCTCCCATGCGGCGCACCGGAATCTGGCTCGGGTCAGTGACAGCTGGCCGATCCGCCGTCGCGGATCCGGCCGACCGGAGTGGTCAGGAAGCTCCACCGGTAACCGCCCGGCCGAAGCGCGAGCGCCAGGACGCCGAAGGCCGACGAGCGCACCGCGCTATTCCCCCGGATGCCGACGAAGCGGTCGTGGTTCACGCCGCCGCTGCCGACGGTGAACTGGACGATCCCGCGGCCGGGAGCCGCATGGGCCAAGATGTCCTGCGGCGCGAAGCGCTCGTACACGTGGGCGTGGCCGTTGAGCACCACATCGACCCGGTGGTCGTAGAGCGCCTGCCAGAGCGAGTTCGTCCTCGAGGTCAGGAAGTGCCCCGCCGAGGAGAACCGCGGGTGGTGGAAGTACGCCAGCGTGCAGGCGCGCGGATGCGAGGCGAGATCGGCCCGCAGCCAGTTCACCTGGGCGCTGCCGGGGGAGCAGTCGACGATGCCGATGCAGTTGGAGTTCAGCACGACGATGTGCCAGGTCCCGAGGGTGTACGAGTACCAGCTGTTGGGCGGAGCCGCCGCCGAGCCGAAGTAGGCGAAGTAGCCCGCCGCTCCCGGAGTGAGGTACTCGTGGTTTCCCGTGGTGGGGCGCATGCGGCTCTTGAGCGGGCCCCAGGCGGCGTCGAAGGAGCCGGCGAAGGCGGCGATCGCCCCCGCCGAGTACTGCATGTCGCCCAGCATCGCCACCACGCTGGGGTTGAGCTCCTCGGCCAGCTGGGCGGTCGCCTGCTGCTGGCAGGCCGCCGGGCTCCGGCGCTGCCCCGGCTGGCAGGCGATGTCCCCCACCGCCACCATCCGGGCCCCGCCCCCGGCCGGCCAGGCCCGGAGCCTCGAGGGCAGGACGTCGACGTAGGACTTGAGCAGCAGCCTGCCACTGCCGACCCGCAGCTCGTGGCGTCCCACGCTCTGCCGGGGGATGCCGAACCAGCGCGAGAACCCGCCGCCGGCGCCGGCCTTGCCGCTGGCTACCCGCTGGCCCCCGAGCGTGACCACCACAGGCTTGTTGGGCGGTAGCCCGGTGGCGGTGACGTGGATGCCGCGGCCCGGCCGGCCGCTGGTGGCGGAGGTGGTCAGCGTCGCGCCGGTCGACGAGGTGGCGACCGCCAGGGGCGCGCGGCGGCCGGGCACCACGCGGAGGCTGGCGCGGACCTGGCGGCCGCCGGCCTGGGAGACGATCGGATAGGTGCCGGGGCCCGTCCCGGGCGGGACTGCGAACCCGGTGGCGAAGTTGCCGATCGAGTTGGCGACCGCTTGGGCCACCTGCTTGCCCGCCATCGTCACCACGATGCGGCTGCCCGCCCCGAACCCGTTGCCGCGCACCAGGACTCCCTGCCCCCGGCCGGCTTCGAACGGCGCGATCAGTGAGTACACGGGGGGCGGCGCCGGCGGCGGGGTGGGGGGCGGTGGCGGCCCCGGGGGTGGCGGCCCCGGAGGCGGGGGTGGCGGAGGTGGGCCCTGGGCCGCCGCCGCCGGCACCAGGCCAACGCCGATAGCTGCGAGTGCCCCGAGCACCGGGGCGGCACGGCGGAGGGTCATGGGCTTGGGCTGGCGATTCACGTGCGCAGTGGGGCGTGACGCGGTTGGAAAACCGCCAGACGCCTGGAGGTAGCGGCGAGTGGCGGACCCGTCGTCGGCTGGCTCGCGAGGCCCACGCCCGCCGTGGGCCCGGCGATCAGCGGAGAGGGAGGGATTCGAACCCTCGAACGAGGTTGACCCCCGTTACGCGATTTCCAGTCGCGCCCGTTCAACCGCTCCGGCACCTCTCCATACGGCGCGGCGGCTGACGGCAAGGGTAGCGGCGGCTCGGCAGTTCACCCCGGCTCCGCGGGCCGGTCCGGGCAGGAGACGAAGTGCGCCAGCGGGTCCGAGCTACGGCGGCGAAGGATCCGCTCGTACACGCGCCGCGGGTAGTCGGTGGAGGTGGCGGAGAAGCACCCGCGCCGATCGACGCGGACCAGGTAGGACGCCTGCCCCCGAGCCGCCGCCCAGGCCGTCGGAGCGCTGGCCACGTAGCCGACCTGGCACCTCCAGCGCCAGGCCCGGCCGGGCGGCGGCTCGCGCTCGAGCGGACGGCACATCGCCCAGCCCTGCCTGATCAGCTCCTCGTCCGCCCGCCCGGTGGTCATCCGCCGCTCGGCGTCGTAGGCGCGCTTGAACGCCCAAACCGCGTCCTGGTCGAGCTGGGCCACCGAGGCGCGGGGCGCGCCGGCGGCGCAGCCGGCCAGGGCGACTAGGAGGAGCGCGGCAGCCAGGGTTACGGGGCGGAGGCCCACGGCTAGAGATCGGGGACGGTCCGGACCAGGACCACGAACAGGGTCATGGCCACCGCCCCCAGGCGGATGGCGCGGCTTCGGCCCAGCGCCGCCAGGGGGACCAGCCAGATGATGTACCAGGCCAGCAGCCACGAGCTGGTGATCATCAGCGAGAGCGTCGCCCAGGCCGCCTGCTCGATCCAGTCCGCGCCCCGCCAGGCGCGCATGACGAAGAGGACGATCGCCGTCGCCCCGAGCACCGAGGCGACCACGCGCACCGGCGTGGGCGATCCCGACCAGCCGAGCCAGGCGCCCAGCTGCGCCGGGACGCTCGAGCCGGAGTTGAGCGCCTGCTGGGTGCCCAGGATGTTGATGAAGTCGAATGCCCTATCGCCGAAGGCGAGCAGCGCCACCACCAGGATCGCCGCCCCGGCGGCCAGCGCCGTGACCAGCGCCCGGCGGCGATCGGACGCGCCGAGGATCAGGAACGGCATCACCAGGCCGGCCGACGACTTCACCGCCACCGCCAGCGAGCCCATCACCGCCCCCCCGCCCTCCCGCCCGCTGACCACCAGGTAGACGGCGGCCATCACCATCACCATCATGATCGTGTCGTTGTGAAAGCCGCCCAGCGTGTAGACGAGCACCGCCGGGTTGAGGCCGTAGAGCACCAGCGCAGCCCGGGCTGAGCTCCCCCTCGCGCGGGCGCAGCTCCACACCAGGGCGGCGCAGCCCAGGCTCGCCAGCGTCACCACCAGCTTGAACGCCCACAGCGAGCCCGCCAGCCCCAGCGGCACCAGGGCGTAGGTGCCCAGCGTGAACAGCGGCCCGTAGGGCGAGGTCAGGGTGTGCCAGCGCACGAAGCCGTAGACCGGGTCGGAGACCACCGACGCCGCCTGGGTGGAGTAGGGGTCGAGCCCGTGGAGCACGCCCATCCGGGCCCAGTCGAGATAGCCGAACACGTCCGACGAGAGGAGCGGGGGGCCCAGCAGGAAGATCAGGTGGACCGCCACCACGGTCCCGATCAGCCAGCGGGCGCGCAGCGCCGCCGTACACGTCAGGGCCGCCAGGTAGGCGACCATCATGGCCGCCATCGCCCAGGCGAAGTCGCCCTCCAGCAGCACGTGCCCGGGGCCGCTCAGCGGGCCTCGTAGCCAGGCCGGGAAGCCGCCCAACCGCGCCGGCACCATGGGAAGCGGATAGGTGGCCGCCGAGGTGACCAGGTGCAGCGAGGTGACGGTGATGGTCGCCAGCGAGGCCGTCGCCACCACGCGCGGCAGGACGGCCGCCGCCCGCCCCGTCCCGCGGCGCGCCGCGATCAACGGCACGGCGCTGCTATGGCCCGCGGTTCCCATCGGCGCCGGCGCCGTCAGCCGGCGCGGCGCTGCTCCAGCACCCGGCGGATTTGCTCGATGGCCTGCGGGATGTTGCGCTCCAGGCGCTTCATGTCCCAGCCGGTCAGCGTGATCAGCCGCATGGGAGTCCTGGCGGTGACGGTCGCGGTGCGCAGCTCGGTCTCGAGCAGCCCCACCTCGCCGAAGAAGTCGCCCTCTCCGAGGTCGGCGACATGCTCGCCCTCCCGAGTCACCTCGGCCTCTCCCTCCTCGATGGCCATGAACTCGTAGGCGAACTGCCCCTCCTTGGCCAGCGCCTCGCCGACGGGCACCTCGACCTCCTCGGCGAACGGAGCGATCGTCGCGAGCTCGTCGTCGGAGACCTCTGCAAACAGCGGGATCGCTTTTAGACGGGCGACGTCCATGCTGGCGGTGGTTGGACGGCGACCACCCTACCGGGATGGCGGTGGACGTCGCCGGTGCGGACAGTCCGCAAGCGCGCCGCCGGCGCGATCAGGTTCAGGTCCGAGACGACGCCCTCGCGCGCACGGGCGGGCGAAGCGGTCGAGTGGCTAGTCTCGCTCGATGCGCCGACGCGTCCGGCGAGGCACCCAGCCTGCGGCCCATGTGGTGCCGGACCGGAGCACCCGGAGGTGCTGAGCGACCTCCTCCTGCTCGTCCTGGCCGGGTCGGCGACCGCATTCGCCACCGGCCTGGGGGCTATCCCGGTATTCATGCTGGGAGAGCGGGCCCGGCGCCTGCGGCCGCTGATGTGGGGCACGGCGATCGGGCTGATGGGGGTGGCGTCCGTGGTGGGCCTGCTCCTGCCCGCGGTGGACGAGGGCGGCTCAGGATCGGTCGTCGCCGGGACGGCGTGCGGCGTGGCGTTCCTGGCGCTGGCCCGCTGGGGCCTGCGCTCGCCCGAGCTGAGCTTCCGCGATCTGCGAGGTGCGGGAGTGCGCACCTCGCTGCTGGTGTTCGGCGTCCTGCTGGTCCACTCCCTGCCCGAGGGCATGGCCATCGGGACCGCGTACGCCTCCGGCACCGCGGGACTGGGCCTGTTCGTGATCCTGGCCATCGGCCTGCAGAACATTCCGGAGGGAACCAGCGTGGCGATCCCGATGGAGAGCGCCGGCTTCACGCCGGGAGCCCAGTTCTGGGCGGCGGTGCTCACCAGCGTGCCCCAGCCGATCGGGGCGGTGGGGGCGTACCTCCTGGTCGAGCAGGTCAGCCGGCTGCTGCCGTTCTCGTTCGCCTTCGCGGCGGGGGCAATGCTGGCGCTGGTCGCGGTGGAGATGATGCCCGCGGCGTTCACCCGGTCGACTTGGCGGGGCGCCGCCCTGGGCACGCTCGCGGGCGCCGGGCTGATGCTCGCCCTCAGCGCCCTGCTCGGGGTGTGAACCCGCGGCGCCGACCGCCCAAGCTCAGGTGCCCCGCAGCGACCGGCGCAGCCGGCGCGCCAGGCGCGTGTCGCAGCCACCCCGGTCGAGCGTCTCGGCGAGCTGCTCGCTGGCCTGGCGAAGCGAGCTGGGCTGGCCGGCGAACAGGGCGAAGGGGGCGTCCACGTCGCGCCGCCGATTGAGGCGGCCGATGCGGTCGACGACTCCCGCCGCGAGGCGGGCCTGCGCCTGCTGGCGTCCCGGCGGCTCGCAGTACTTCATGACCACCGGGAACGCGGCCGCGACGTAGGCCTCCTCCTCGGCGCTGGGCGGGTCCTTTCCGCCGCATCCCCAGGCCAGCGCTCCCGCGGCCAGCGTCCCGACCAGCCATGCGGCGCGCCCTGCGAGCTCCTTCCGGGCGGCGATCATCGCGCGCAGTATCCCGTTCGCGGAGAGCCGTCGCTAACGTGAGGAGCAGACCGATGGCGCGGATCTGGGTGCTGAACACCGAGACGAAGGGCACCGGAGCGGAGATGGTTCCGCTCGAGAAGGTGCTGACTCGGGACGCCCCGCGTTCCGAGCGCATCTCGGTCGCCCGCCGGGACCGCCGGCGCCGCCGGCGGGCCCCGGAGCCCAGGCCGGCTCCGCGGTTCAGGGTGGTCGACGTGATGACCCAGGAGGTGCTGGCGGACGGCGCCGACACGCGCACGACGGTGGACGTCCTCAGGGGGGTGCGCAGCGTCGTCGACGTGCGCATCCACGTCTGGGACGAGTCCGCCGGACGCTGGCGGCTGGTCACCCATCGCGATCAGACGGCGCTCTGGAAGCTTCGCTGACGCGGGCCGGCTGGGCCGGCACGAGGCCGA
>DATFPO010000136.1:0-2508 GCA_035264745.1 Solirubrobacteraceae bacterium
GGTGGAGCCCTGCCGCTCGCTGTGCGCTGGTCTTCTCCACTGCCCGACCGCCCGACTGCCCGACTGCCCGACTCCGCGGGGCGCGGCCGTGTTGAGCCGGATCGCGGAGTCGCTCTACTGGATCGGGCGCTACGTCGAGCGGGCCGAGGACACCGCGCGCATCACCGACGTGACCTACCACCACACGCTGGAGATGGGCGCGTCGGAGGAGGCGCAGGCGCGGCGCTGCCGACACTGGGAGGCGCTGCTCGCGATCGTCGGGGACGCCGAACGCTTCGCCGTGGCGCACGCGGAGGCCAACGAGCAGACGGTGCCGCCCTACCCGACCTTCGCCGCGGACAACCCCAACGCGATCGTCGCCTGCATCGCCCGTGCCCGCGAGAACGCGCGCGCGATGCGCCATCAGCTCGCCAGCGAGATGTGGGAGGTGCTCAACCGCTTCCACCTCGACCTCCAGCGGCGCGCGGCCGGCGGGACGGCGCCGCTGGGCGTGGCGAACGCCCACCTCTTCTACCGCTCGATCAAGGAGTTCAGCCACCTCTTCCAGGGGATCACCGACAGCACCATGCCCCGCGAGGAGGGCTGGTACTTCCTGCAGGCCGGCAAGTTCCTGGAACGGGCGGAGAAGACCGCCCGCGCGCTCGACGTCAAGTACCACCTGCTCGTCGCCGACGCCGCGCCGGACGCGCCCGTCGCCGGCCCGGGGTTCCACGCGGCGGCGGCCGGGCTCAGCCTGGCCGACGGCGTGCCGGGCGACTGGCACCAGTGGATCGCGGTGCTGCGCTCGCTCTCGGCCTACGAGGCCTACCACAAGCTCTACCGCAGCGGGGTCCGCCCGCGCGCCGTGATCGAGATGCTGACCCTCTCGCCGATCTTCCCGCGCTCGATCCGCTTCGCGCTCGCCGAGGTCGACGCCGCGCTGGCCCGGATCGCCGCCCTGGGCAGCGCCGAGCAACGAGTGCTGAGCGCCGAGGATTGGGGGGGGACACCGCTGTATCCCGGACTCAGCACTCAGCACTCAGCACTCAGCACTCGTGACGAGGCCGAGCGCGCGGTGGGCCGGCTCCACAGCCTGCTCGCCTACCAGCGCATCGAGGAGATCTTCGCGACCGGGCTGCACGCCTATCTGGTGGACTTGCAGGGGCAGTGCTACCGGATCGGCGAGGAGATCCAGGGGCAGTACTTCGCGCACCGCCCGCTGCGCGCCGAGGAGGTCGTGGCGTGAGATACCGCATCGCCCACCGCACCGCCTACCGCTACGCCAGCCCGGCGTACGAGAGCGTCAACGAGGTGCGGCTGCGGCCGGTCTCCGACGAGACGCAGAACTGCCTCGCGTTCGACCTGGCGATCGACCCGCCCGCCACCGTGATCACCTTCCGCGACTACTTCGGCAACGTGGTCCACGACTTCGGCGTGCCCTACCTGCACGACCACCTGACGATCGAGGCGACCAGCACCGTCGTGACCTTCGCGGCGGCCGACGAGCCGCTGGCCGGCCCGCGCGCCGGGGAGCCCGACCGCTCGCCGGAGTTGGCGGGGCTCGCGGCGGACCCGCTGGTGGCCGACGAGTGGGCCGAGTTCCTCGTCCCCAGCACCTACGTGGCCCTCGAGCCCGCCTCCGGCGACCTGGCACGCGCCCTGCTGGCAGAGGACCCGTCGGCGACGGCGCTGGCCTTCCTGCGGCGGGCGGGCGCCCACGTCCGCGAACGCCTCGGCTACCGGCTCGGCGTGACGACCGTACACTCGACCGTCGCCGACGTGATCGCGGGCGGCAGCGGCGTCTGCCAGGACTACGCGCACCTGCTGCTGGCCCTCTGCCGCCACGCCGGCCTGCCCGCCCGCTACGTCAGCGGCTACCTCGGCGACGTGGCGGAGAGCGGCGCGTCCCACGCCTGGGTGGAGGCCTTCGTCCCGCCCTACGGCTGGGTCGGCCTCGACCCGACCGTCGGCGCGCCCTGCACCGGGCGGCACGTCAAGGTCGCGGTCGGGCGGGACTACGCCGACGTCGCGGTCGTGCGCGGCGCCTATCGCGGCGGGGCGGACGCGGCGCTCGAGGTGCTCGTCCGCGGCGAGACGCTCGACGAGGCGCGGGCGCTGGCGCCGGTCGCCGGCGCGGGCCTGGGCGGCGGGGAGCGCGGCCGGGGCAAGCTGATCCAGTACCAGACCCTCGGGGCGATGGCGCAGCAGCAGCGCCTGGGGGCGATGACGCAGACGATGGGCGGCATGACGCAGACGCTCGGGATATTCCCGTCCGGCATGCCCGGCCAGCGCGACGAGGCGGAGGTGCCGCGCCAGCAACCGCAGCAGCAGCAACAGTCGAGTGCTGAGTGCTGAGTGCTGAGTGCTGAGTGGGACTCGGGGAACGATACTCAGCACTCAGCACTCAGCACTCCCGGAGGTGAGGGCCATGCAGCTCCGCGTCGGCTGCGAGTTCGGCTACGAGGCGACCTGGCCGACGCCGGCGGTGATGCTGGTGCAGCCGCACGGCGACGGATCGCATCGGGTCGT
>DATFPO010000137.1:0-1921 GCA_035264745.1 Solirubrobacteraceae bacterium
CGACTTGGTGACGACGTTGACGAAGCCTCCCGCAGAGCGGCCGAACTCGGCCGGGGCGCCGTCGGCGACCACCACCACCTCCTGCACCGCCTCGAGGTTGAAGGTGAAGGGGGGCCGCTGGCCGCCGCGCTGCTCGCCGAAAAAGGGGTTGTTGAAGTCGGCGCCGTCCACCGAGATGTTGTTGGCGATCCCCTTCTGGCCGTTGATCGACAGCTCGTCGCCGTCGGGCCCCTGGACGATGGTCACGCCCGGGGTCAGCTTGGTGTAGTCGAGGAAGTTCCTGCCGTTGTTGGGGAGCCCCTCGATCGACTTGTCGTCGATCCGGGTCGCGCCTTCGCTGCGGGTGGTCTCGACGACCGGCGCCTCGGCGGTCACCGTGATCTCCTGCTCGACTCCGGCGAGCTGCAGGCGGATCGGCAGGTTGATCGTCTGGCCCACCGCGAGATCGATCCCCTCGCGGATCAGAGTGGCGAACCCTTCCAGGCTGACGGTGATGCGGTACGGCCCCAGCGGCAGCAGCACGGCCCGGAACCTTCCTTCGTTGCCGGTGGTCGCCACCTGCTCGAAGTTGGTGGCCGTGTTGGTCAAGGTGACCGTCGCGCCCGGCAGCACGCCTCCGTCCGGATCGTAGACGGTTCCCTCGATGACTCCCGTGGTCGCCTGGGACTGGGCGAAGACGCCCGAGGCCAGAGCCACGACCAGAACGAAGCTCAGCCACGTGACGCGACAGATCCTCGACATAGGGGCCCCCTCTTTGGTGCAGCTGGTCGAAAAGGACGACTGCGAATTACCAGAGACTATACACCTCAAGGGGCGAGCAGATACCCCTGAGCCATCGCCTCGAACGTCTCCACCTGCGCCCGCACCCACCCCTCCCGCCGCCCGAGCTCCGCGGCGAGCAGGCGGGCGACGCCGGGCGCGGCGTCCAGGCTGGCGCGGGCATCGAGGAAGAGGGCGCGGGTGCGGCGGGCCAGCACGTCCTCGACCGTCCGTGCCATCTCGTGGCGCGCCGCCCAGACCACCTCGCCCACGCGGTAGGGGAGCCGCGGATGGAGCGGCTCGCCCCAGCCGGGCTTCTCCTCCGCCAGCCGGTCCACGGCCGGCCGGTCCGCGCCGTAGTCCGTCCCTGCGGCAACCGGCGGGGCGGTCTCGGTCCACCCGTGCAGGCGCAGGCTCTCGGTCACCGACGGACGGACCGGCAGGCCGGCGACCCGCGCCGCCTGGTCGACCGTGTCCTGCCCCATCTTCCGGTAGGTCGTCCACTTGCCCCCCGTGATCGTCACCAGGCCCGACGGCGCGACGGCCAGCGTGTGATCGCGCGACAGGGCGGCCGTCGCCTGACTGTTGGAGCGGAGGGCGCGGACCAGCGGCCGCAGGCCGGCGAAGCAGGAGAGGACGTCCTCCGGCGCCGGATCGCGCGTCAGGTAGCGGGCCGCGTGGGTCAGCAGGAACTCGATCTCGCGGGCCAGGGGGCGGGGCTCCGCCGAGGGCTCCGGAACCGCGGTGTCCGTGGTGCCCACCACGGTGCGGCCATGCCAGGGGACGGCGAAGAGGACCCGGCCGTCCGCGGTGTGCGGCACCAGGATCGCGTCGTTGCCGGGCAGGAACGAGCGGTCCAGCACGAGATGGATCCCCTGGCTCGGCGCGAGCAGCCGGGGGCTCGCCGGATCGTCCATCCGGCGCAGGCCGTCGGCGAAGACCCCGGTGGCGTTGATGACGACGCGCGCCCGGATCTCGATCTCCGCGCGGCGCTCGGCGTCCCAGGCGCGGACCCCCTGCACCAGGCCGCCGCTCTTCAGCAGGCCGACGACCTCCATGTAATTGACCGGCACGCCGCCCAGGGCGTCCAGGGTGCGGGCCAGGGAGATCGCCAGGCGGGCGTCGTCGAACTGGCCGTCCTGGTAGACGATGCCGCCGCGCA
>DATFPO010000138.1:0-3544 GCA_035264745.1 Solirubrobacteraceae bacterium
CAGCCAGGCGTCGGCGGCCTGGTTGAGGGTGGTGCGAGTCGGCGTGCCTACTCCCCCGCGACGAAGGGCGGACTTCGTCTCGGCCCGCCAAGCCCGGGCGTCGCCCAGCGTGGCGAACGTCTTGCGTATCGTGCGCCCATCACGCGGCGACCACACCTGGGCCTGGTAGGCGGGGCGACAGTCGCAACGCTCGCCCGCCAAGCTGGCGCATCGACGCGAGTGGCGAACGACCACCCCCTCGGCGCGGCAGGGTCGGCTCCTGGGCGCGGGCATGGGACATATCTAGCTCGCCGGGCGACGAAAGCAACCGCGGGCGATCAGCGGGCGATCGAAACGGTCTTGCAACTGAGCGCGCTAGGTCCCCTGGGGCGCCCAACCGAGCCAGAATCTCGGGCGTGCGCCTCCCACTGCAAGCGGTTCATGGGCGAGATGGGCTCCAATCTGCCCGCTATGGGTCCGATTCGGCCAGAATGGCCGGCCATGAGCGGCCCATGAAGGCCAGCGGGGGACCAGGGAATCGAACCCCGGGCTGCGGTTTTGGAGACCGCCGTGTTGGCCACTACACCAGTCCCCCCGGCGGGGTCCATTCTAGGAGTCGGCCTGTGGACCGACCGCGGGACCCCCGGCACCGGTTCGGGCACCCGAGCCGCGTCCGCCGACGGCCCGTCCCGGACGAGGCCGCCTAGGAACGGGCCGTGGACCGGCGCTCGCGCATCTTCGCCGACGGGCTGCTGGAGGGCCGGGTGGCGCTGGTCACCGGCGGGGGGACCGGCCTGGGCAAGGCGGCCGCCCGGGAGCTGGCGGCCTGCGGCGCGCGGGTGGTGATCGCCGGTCGCCGGGGAGAGGTGCTCGACGCCGCCGCGGCCGAGATCGGAGAGCGCTGCTCGGCCGTGGTCGGGGACATCCGCGAGGACGGTGGCGTCGAGGCGATCGTGGACGCCCCGCTGTCGCGCCACGACCGGCTGGACATCCTGGTCAACAACGCCGGTGGCCAGTACTTCGCGCCGGCCGAGGCGATCGAGGCCAAGGGATGGGAGGCGGTGAGCCGGTTGAACGTCCAGGCGACGCTCCGGATGGCCCGCGCGGCGGCCGATCGCGCGATGCGCCCGGCCGGGTCCGGCACGATCGTCAACGTCACCCTCTCGCCCCACCACGGCCTGCCGGGCATGGTCCATTCCAGCGTGGCCAGGGCGGCGGTGGAGGGCCTCACCCGCGAGCTGGCGGCGGAGTGGGCCGGCGATGGCGTCGCCGTGGTGGCCGCGGCCGCCGGCCACTTCGAGACCGAGTCGATCCGCAAGTACCCCGAGCCGGTCTGGCGAGCGGCCGCCGCCACCGTCCCGCTGCAGCGGCTGGGCCGCGAGGAGGAGCACGCCTGGCTCATCGCCCTCCTGGCCTCGCCCCTGGGCCGGGCGCTCAGCGGCTCGGTGGTGACCCTCGACGGCGGCCGCGACAACTGGTTCGGCGCCTGGCCGCCGCCGGGCCTGAGCGACGCGGCGGGGCAGGTGCCCACCGAGGACCGCCGCGGCGCCGGCGGCGGCTAGCCCTCGCCCGGGTCGCGAACCACCGGGACGCCGGGGCTATCATCAGGCGCTACCCGCGGGCGAAGTGTTGTGGCTGCACAGGAGCCTTCCAAGCTCCTAGGGCGGGTTCGATTCCCGTCGCCCGCTTCGGGGCGTGGCGCAGCCTGGTAGCGCATTCGGCTGGGGGCCGAAAGGTCGTCGGTTCAAATCCGACCGCCCCGACTGCTCGAGAGCCCCGTGGTCACGGGGCTCTCGCCATTCTCGGCCGGCTTCTTCAGCCAGTCCAAGCGCCTGTGGTACCGCTCGTGGTAGACGAGCAGCTCCCCCGGCCCCGCTCCAGCAGCGACCCGCGCCCCGATGTGCACCGCGATTCCGCCGATGTCCTCGCCCCGCAGCTCGCACTCCCCGGTGTGCACGCCCGCTCGGATCTGGAGGTCCAGCGGGCGCACGGCCTCCTGGGCGCTGGTGGCGCAGCGGATGGCTCGCGCTGGGCCGTCGAAGGTGGCGAGGAATCCGTCGCCCGTCGCCTTGACTTCGCGGCCCCGGAAGCGCTCGAGCTGGCGGCGCATGAGGCTGTCATGGCGCTCGAGCAGCTCACGCCAACGGCGATCGCCCAGCTCGGCGGCGCGCTTGGTGGAACCCACGATGTCGGTGAACAGCACCGTGGAGAGCACACGGTCTGTCTGGGGCTCGTGGCGGGCGCCGGTGAGAAACTCCTCGATCTCATCGGCGATCTGGTCGGGATCCGACCAGAAACCGTGATCGCCGCCGGGCAGCTCGACCAGCTTGGCACCTGGGATGCGGCCTGCGAGATCCCGACCCGCGCCGATCGGGATGGGCTGATCTTCGATGCGGTGGACGACCAAGGTGGGGACCTGGATGGTGGGAAGCACGTCGCGGACGTCGATGTCGTGGGACAGCCGCAGTAGGGCGGCGGCCATCCCTGGGCTGGCCAGCCGGCGCTCCAGCCGCCCCCAGCGCTCGAGGTCCCTCTGGTCGGCGAGGCTAGGCGCGAAGAACTGCAAGCTCCGGCCCTGGCCCCACATGCTCTCCGCTAAGTCGGTCAAGCCGCGCTGGGTCTCCAGGTCGGGCATCCAGGGGTAGTCCTCTCCCGCCACGGCCTTGGCATAGGTCTCGTACATGACCAGCGCGGTGACCCGATCGGGATACGTCGCCGCGAACAGCGCGCTCATCGGGCCTCCCTCCGAGACGCCGACCAGGGCGGCACTGTGTGAGTCCGCGGCGTCCATCACCGCGCGCACATCGTCCATGCGCTCTTCGAGCGTGGGCGCACCCGACACCGGGTCTGAGAGCCCGGTCCCCCGCTTGTCGAAGATGATCAGGCGCGAGAACGAGCTCAGCCGGCGCACCATCCGTTCGAAGCCTGGCTCGTCCTCGCCCGCCTCCACGTTCGACACGAAGCCCTGCACGAAGACCAGATCGCCCGGCCCCTCGCCGTGGACCTGATAGGCGATGTGGACGTCGCCGCTGCGGGCGTATCGCGTCTGGGACTGCTTCATCGCGGACGATCCGCAAACCGCAATCTAGCGTCAACGCGGTTTCGCGCACTCCGCGGGCTTCCGAGGCCCTCGATCGACCGAATAGCTACGTGAATATTCAGAGGCCGGCTCGTAGGCTCCGAGGGGCCTTCCGTGGCCTCGGAGACCCTATCTCTCCGCTCCGCTAATCCCCGCCGCCGGTGAATCGACTGGCGGCCGTCATCCGGGGACTCTCCCAGTCGCTGCCAGCTAGGGCGATCATCGACTCTGCAACCGGCACCGGGCGGACCTACTGCTGAGCCATAAGCCGCTCGAGGTCCCTCTGCGCGTCGACGATCAAGTCGCCGCTCAGATCCAGCGTCACCGACCTGAGCTGTCCCGTGAAGTCGTGCGGAGCAGCGTAGTCCCGCGGGCTCACCGAGTCGACGCCGTCGCGACCACACGTCAGGCCGATGATCCCGAACAGCATCGGCACCGTGTACGGGATCTCGGCGTTCGCCACGAGGTTCCCGTCGACGTACAGCT
>DATFPO010000139.1:0-3034 GCA_035264745.1 Solirubrobacteraceae bacterium
GCGCCCGCCGCTCGGGATCGCCTGCGCGCAGCAGGACGTCACCCGGATCTATCCGCTTCCCGATGACCCCGAGCGGTGCCTCGCCGACTTCTTCTCGGCGGCCTCGGAGCGGGCCCGGGCGCTCAGCCAGCGGCTGCGCCAGCAGGAGGCCTCGGTGGAGCGCTTCCTGGAGATCAACCTCGACGACCCACCCGCGGCGGTCTGAGGTCCGGTCCGGCGGCTTGAGGCGCCCGCTGCGCTACGCGCTGGTCGGATTGGCCGTCGTCGCCTTCCTGGTGATCAGCGCCGGCCTGGCGCGCGTGCTCGGGGCGGCCAACGCCGAGCGCGACGCCGCCGTCGAGCTCGTCAAGGCCGAGTCGCACGGCGACGCGGCGGCGGTTATCGCCGCCATCCGGGGATGCCGGTCGCAGGCCGCCTGCCGCCGGCGGGTGACCGCCCAGGTGGCGCGGCTGCGCAGCGCGGGCAAGGTTCGCGTGCTGCGCCTGGACGGCCCGTCGCACTTCGCGCTCGAGGCCCGGACGGGAACGGCTCGGATCGCCTGGCGGGCGGGTTACGCGCTGCCCGTGGTGCAGTGCGTGCGGCTGCGAAGGGCGGGCGACCTAAGCCACGGCTTCCGCGTCGAGGTGCTGGCGCTCGGCCCCCCGATCCACCGCGACGCCTCCTGCCCGGGCGCCTAGCCGGGCCGCCGCTGGGGGCCGCGGGCCGGGATCCGCCGCGGCGGCCGGCCGGGGGCGTGCGCCGGTCGCCGCCGGGGCCACGCGACCCGATCGGCCAGCCGCCCCGGCTCGCGCAGCCGCACCCGGGCCGGACGGGCGTCTTCGAGCGGCAGGCGCCCGCCGCTCGGGCTCGGCGGGGCCCCGGGCGGAACGCGGTCGTTGCCGCCGCCGCCGCCGTCGTCGTCGCGGCGCGGCCACGCGGTCATCGCGTCGCTGCGCATGAACATGACCAGCAGCACGCCGGCGAGGCCCATCCCGACCAGATGCAGCACCGCGAAGAGCAGGATCAGCTTCGCGTCCGTCCCCACGGGGGGAGCTTACCCTCCGGGCCGCCGGCGCTCACGCCACGGCCGCCAGGCGGACGGCGGTCACTTAGTACCATCGCCGGCCGAATGGCTCGACGCGACACCACCCGCCTGTCGGTTCAACCTCGGGTCGCCGAGGGGTCGAGGGCCGCCCGCCGGCTGCGGCGCCAGGGTCGGGTCCCGGGCGTGGTCTACGGCGGCGGGGATCCGCCCGAGACCTTCGAGGTGGACCAGCGCTCCCTCCGCCAGGCGCTCGGCCATGCCGGAGCGGTGATCGAGCTCTCCCTCGACGGCGAGCGGGGCACCCCGGTGGTGGTCAAGGAGGAGCAGCGCCACCCCGTGACCGGCCGCCTGCTCCACGTCGACCTGCTCCGGGTCCGGCTGGACCGGCCGATCCAGGCCACCACGATCCTGGAGCTCGACGGGGCCGACGAGGCGCCGGGGGTGAAGGAGGGCGGAATCCTCGAACAGGTGACCCACGAGCTCAACGTCGAGGCGCTCCCGACCGCGATCCCGGATGCGATCCACCACGACGTCTCGGGGATGGAGATGAACGACACGCTCACGCTGGCCGCGATCGCCGCTCCCGAGGGCGTCACCCTGCTCGACGACGCCGAGGAGACCGTGATCGCCACCCTGTCTCCGCCCCGGGTCGAGGAGGAGCCGGAGATCGAGGAGGAGACCGAGCTGGTGGGCGAGGAGGCGGAGGCGGCCGAGGCCGAGGCGCCGGCCGACGAGGCCGAGGCGCCGCCCGCGCCCGAGGGCGGCGAGGAGCGCCCGGCGGAATAGCCGCTGCGCCTGTTCGGCGCCCCCATCGACTGGCTGATCGTCGGCCTGGGCAATCCGGGCGACCGCTACGCCGATACCCGCCACAACATCGGCTTCCGGGCGGCCGGGGCGCTGGCCGACCACTGGGGCCTGGGCCGCACGCGGCGGCGATTCGCCGGGCTGCTCAGCGAGGGCCGTGCCGGCCCGCGCGGTCCGCGGGTCGCGGTGCTGCTGCCCCAGACGTACATGAACGAGGCCGGGCGCTCGGCCGGGCCCGCCCGCGGGTCGCTCAAGCTGCCCCTGGACCGGGTCCTGGTGATCCACGACGAGATCGACCTGCCCTTCGGCGACGTCCGCCACCGGGTCGGAGGCGGGCTGGCCGGCCACAACGGGCTGAGGTCGCTGGCCCGCGAGCTGGGGGGGCCAGGCTTCGCGCGGGTGCGCGTCGGCGTGGGGCGGCCCCAGGCCACCGATCCCCGGGTGGTGTCCGACTACGTCCTCTCGCGCTTCTCCGAGCCGGTCGATCAGGTGAGCGGTCTGGTCGAGCGGGCGCGCGACGTGGCCGAGCGAGTCGTCCTGGAGTCGCCGGCCGCCTGACCGGCCAGCGCGGACGGTAGCCTGCGCCGGCTCGGCGCCCCGCCGGGGCGCCGCCAACCAGGAGGACGCGCATGAGATCCAGCCTCATCGGCGTGCTGGCCGCCGGCAGCGCCCTGGCCGCCGGGCTCGGGGGATGCGGGGGGGCCAAGCTTTCCAAGCCGGACCTGATCCGCAAGGCCGACGCCAGGTGCGCTCAGGACAACCGGCGCATCAGCGCCATCCCGCAGCCCACCTTCAGCCCGCTGGGGGCGACCCCCGCGCAGCTGTCCCAGGCCGCCCGCTACCTCGCCAGGGTCAACCCGATCCACAGGTCCGAGATCGCCTACCTGCACGGACTGGGGGAGCCCACCGAAAGCGCCGGCCAGTGGAAGGCGGTGCTCGACCAGGCCGATCAGGCCGGCGCCGCCCTGGGCGACGCCGAGCGCTACGCCCGGGCGGGGAACCTCGCCCGGTTCAAGTCGCAGTTCGCCCGCCTCGAGCGCAACCGGTATCCCCAGCTGGCCAGGCGGTTCGGCCTGACCCAGTGTGGCCAGGGCTGACCGCGGCGCGGCGGGCGCAGCTTCTCGCCGGGAGGCACCGGGCGTCAACCTGGGTTGACACACGTCGGTAGATAGGTAGCCGAACAGGCAGGTAGCCGAACCGCGGTCT
>DATFPO010000140.1:0-8899 GCA_035264745.1 Solirubrobacteraceae bacterium
GGGCGGTAGGAGACCTCGGGATCGCCGTCGAGGCCGATCGCGTCCGCGGTCGGGCCGAACCGACAGGCCAGCAGCGCCACCGCCTCGCGGCGATCCGCCATGAGCGCGATCCCGCGGGCCGCCAGCTCGGCGTCCCACGCCCCCAGGGCGTCTCGACCCCCGGCTCCGGCCCGCAGCCGGCCCAGGAGCGCGTTGCGCTGCGCCAGCGCCCGGGCGTAGCGGCGCCGGTTCTCGGACCGGGCGGGCCACAGCGCCGCCACCACCTGATCGAGGTGGGCGCGGCGGAGCCCCGGCCCACCCTTCACCAGCTCGAGGCGATCGGGCGAGAAGACGCCGGCGAGCGGGCGCACCTCAACCTCGGCCAAGCGCTCGACCAACACGCCGTCGACCCGCAGGCGCCTGGGCTCGCCGGCGCGGAGTCCGACCGAGATCTCGTGCGCGCCGTCCGGAGCCTCCGCCCGCAGCTCGACCCGGGCGACGCTCGCCCCGAACCGGATCGCCTCGCGCTCGCTGGCGGTGCGGAACGAGCGGCCCGTGCAGGCCAGGTGCAGCGCCTCGAGCAGGTTGGTCTTGCCGGCCCCGTTGCGTCCCTGGATCACCGTCATCCCGGCCCCCAGGGCCAGCTCGGCCGACGCGTAGGAGCGGAAGTCGCGCAGGCGCAGCCGGGTGACCCTCATGGTCGACCTACACGTTGAGGCGGATCGGCATGATCAGGTACTGGAAGCCGCCGTCGCCGGCCGACTCGATGAGGCCCGGACGCAGCGGGTTGATCAGCTTGAGCATCACCTCGTCCGACCCGACGCTCTCCAGGCCGTCCCGCAGGAAGTCGGGGTTGAACCCGATCTCCATCGGCTCTCCCTTGAACGGCGCCGGGATCGACTCGCGGGCCTCGCCGACGTCCGGAGTCTGGGCCGAGATGGTGAGCTCCCCGTCGGAGAACGCCAGCCGCAGCGGCGCGTTCTTCTGAGCCAGGAGGCTGACCCGTCGCACCACCTCGGTCAGCTCATCGTTGGGAAGCCGCAGCTCATGGTCGAACGACTCCGGCAGCAGTTGGGCGTGGTTGGGGAACTGGCCCTCGATGAGCCGGGATGACAGCGCGGCCCCGTCCACCTCGAACACCACCTGGTTGGCGCCGACGCCGACCGTGAGCTGCCCGGTGTCGGCATGCTGGGCCAGGCGGGCCAGCTCCTGGAGCGCTCGCGCCGGGACGTTGGCCTCGAAGGTTCCATCCAGCGGCGTGTCGAGGTCGGTGCGCTTGACGCTCAGCCGGTAGGAGTCGGTGGCGACCATGCGCAGCTCGCTTCCGGACGCCGATACCAGGATCCCGGTCAGAACCGGGCGAGTCTCGTCGCGCGATGCGGCGCGGGCGACGGTCTGGATCGTGGTGACGAAGGCGTCGGCGGGCAGGGTGACCACCGCGTCGCCGGCCGCGTCCGGCAGCGGGGGGAAGTCCTCGGCCCGCAGCGTCCGGATGTGGAATGCCGCACCCCCAGAGGTGATCGCCACGTCGTGCTCGGCTGGCCGCAGCTCCAGCGACACTCTGTCGCCGCGAAGCGCGCGGACCACCTCGAGAGTCAGCCGGGCTGGGAGGACGGCCTCACCGGGGCGCTCCACCTCAGCCTCGACCGCCAAGCGCAGCCCCACCTCGAGGTCAGTGGCACGGAGTTCGGCTGTCTCGCCATCTGCGCTCAGCTGAACTCCGGAGAGAGCCTGGACCGCGCTATGGGTCGACGCCACGCGGGCCACGGATTGCAGCTGGGTCAGAAGCGGTTCGCGAGCGATGGAGATCTTCATCGCTCGATCATCGGCTCCAATCTCAGGATCTTCGAAGGTTGTGGCTGGGGTGTTGGGATGTGCATAAGTCGGGAATTTCTTGGCTGGGTGCGGGATTTCGAGGGTGGGTGGGAGGTGGAAGCGGCGGTGAGCTGAGTCTGTCACGGCTCGCGGTCGCCAGGGACGCCGCGCAGTCGGTCTCCGAGCTGGCCGGCGGCGGCGGCCAGGGAGGCGTCCCTAGCCAGGCGCTGACGGGCACGGCGACAGGCGTAGAGGACGGTCGTGTGGTCGCGCCCGCCGAACTCGCGCCCAATCGCTGGCAGGGTGGCCGCCGCGTGCTCCCGGGAGAGGTACATGGCCAGCTGCCGCGGCCAGGCCAGGTTGCCGCTGCGGCTCGACGACTTCAGCTGCTGGACGGTGAGCCCAAAGCTCTGGGCGACCAGCTCCTGGACCTCGTGGACGGAGGGTGCCGGTCGGGCAGCGGCCGGCTCGAACCCGTCCAATGCCTCGGCGACCGCCTCGTCCTCGAGTGGGCGGCGGTACAGAGAGGCCCGGGCGACAGCGTGGGTGAGCGCGCCCTGCAGGGCGCGGACATTGCCGGTGACCCGCGAGGCGACCAGCTCGATGACGCTCTCACTCAGGTTGGACCATCCGGCCTGGCGCGCCCAGGCGCGCAGGATTGTGAGCCGGGTCTCGAAGTCGGGCGGGACGATCTCCGCCACCAGGCCGGATTGGAACCGCTCGCGCAGGCGCTTCTCGACCGCGGCGATCTGAGCGGGGGGCCGGTCCGAGGTGAACACGAGCTGACGGCCGCCTTCGTAGAGGGTGTTGAAGGTGTGGAAAACCTCCTCCTCGGTCCGCGTCTTGTCCTGCAGGAACTGGACGTCGTCGATCAGCAGCACGTCGGCGGTGCGGTAGCGGGCCTTGAAGTCCTCCACCGCTCCGGTCTGAAGCGCGCGGACGAACGCGGTGGTGAACCCGTCCGCGGTGACGCAGCGCACGGCAGCGTCCCCGAACGTGCGAACGTAGGCGGCGATCGAGTGCAGCAGGTGGGTCTTGCCGACTCCCGGGGGCCCGGAGATGAACAGCGGGTTGTACGCGTGGCCTGGCAGCTCCGCGACCGCCAGGGCTGCGGCGTGAGCCAGGCGGTTGCCCTCCCCGATGACGAAGCGGTCGAACGTGTAGTCCGGGTTCGGCTCGGCCTCGGTGGGCCGCGCCGCGGGGGCGGACTCGCCGGCGCGGGGCGCCCGGCTGCTGGCCACCACGTCCACCTCGACGTCCGGGCCCAGCACGCCGGCAGCGGTGGCCCGCAGGACGCGGCCGAACCGGTCGGCCACCCACCGGGCCGCCTGGTCCGGCGCCGCCAGGACCAGCTGGCGCTCGCTGACCTGCCGCGGCTCGAGGTCGCGCAGCCACTGGTCGTACGCCGCGTCCGGGACGGCCCGCCGCAACTCGCAGCGGATCCGTTTCCAGGCTTCTTGGGTGGCGGTGGGCATGACTGGGCGCACGCGAGCGCAGCCGGTGTCCTGAGGAAGGACCGGACGGGAATCTGCTTGAGAGGAGTCCCGGGGCGCTGGCCGCATCCGCCACCAGTCCCGGGGACCGCGACTATAGCGCCGCCGGGGCGCCCACCAACTCGATCTGAGCGCAAATCGCGCAAAAATGCGAGATGCCTGACCGATCGCGCCCGGAGGCGGTCCAGCCGGGCCGCCCCGGAGGCGTCCGTATACTTGGCGTCCCGCCACCGCTCGGCCCTCCGAGAGGTCCAGATCGCCAGTGAAGCGCACGTACCAGCCCAAGAAGCGCAAGCGTGCCCGCACGCACGGGTTCAGGGCCCGCATGCGTACGCGCGGGGGACGGCGGGCGATCAAGCGCCGCCGCGCCAAGGGCCGCACCCGCCTGACCGTCTAGATGCAGCGGCGCACCCCCTCGCGCCGCTCGGCCCCCGGCCGGCTGTCGCGCAGCGCCGACTTCGAGCGGGCGTATCGGCGCGGACAGTCCGCGGGGAACCGCTACCTGGTGCTCTACGTGTTTCCCCGCGAGGCCGGGGACCAGCCGAGGCTGGGCGTCTCGGTCTCGCGCCGGCTGGGCGGGGCGGTGGCGCGCAACCGCGTCAAGCGCCTGCTGCGCGAGGCGTTCCGCGCCGCGCCGGAGCTGGCCTCCGGGCGCGACTACGTGGCGGTGGCCAGGCCGGACGCCGCCGACCTGGCCGAGCGCGACGGGCTGGCCGGGATCCAGCGAGCCCTGACCGACCTGCTTGGCCGAACCGCCGATCGGGCGGCGAAGGTCGCCGGCGAGCCGGCGGCTGAGGACTTGCCGGAGACGCCGGCGTGACCGCGCAGGCCGCGGGGCCGGCACCGGAGCTGTCAAGGCCGTCGCCTGCGGTTGGCTGGGCGCGGCGCGCCGTCAGCGCGCCCATTCGGGCCTACAGCCGCTGGATCTCGCCCGGCCTGCCGCGCCGCTGCAAGTACGAGCCGACGTGCTCGGCCTACGCCCTCGAGGCGATTCGCGAGTTCGGCATACTCCGGGGGCTGGTGCTGGCCGCCTGGCGACTGCTGCGCTGCAATCCCTGGAGCCACGGCGGGTGGGACCCGGTCGAGCAGCAGACGCTGTTCGCGCCGCGCGGTCGGCCCGGCCCGGCTCCACGATGATCCCTCGCCCCGCACATGCGATGACAGCCGCTTCGGCACCCGGCCGGCACGCGGGGAGCACGGCGGTAATGGGAGGACCAGCATGCCGCTAGTCATCGTCCCCGTGGTGCTGGCGAACCTCCTTCAGCCGCTGATCAACATCTGCGACGCGGTGATGGTCTTCTTCCACGACCACATCTTCGGGTCGTGGGGCCTCTCGATCATCGCGCTGACGGTCGTGGTGCGGCTCGTCCTGCTACCGCTGACGCTCAAGCAGTTTCGCTCGATGCAGGCCCTGCAGAAGCTCTCGCCGCATATCAAGGCGCTCCAGGCCAAGTACAAGGACGACCGCCAGCGCTTGAATCAGGAAATGATGAAGTTTTACCAGGAGAACAAGGTCAACCCGTTCGCCTCCTGTCTCCCGCTGGCTGCGCAGATGCCGGTGTTCCTGGCGCTCTTCTACATGCTCAGAAAGGACCTCAAGCACGACATCTGCCCGCAGATCTCGCAGGTGGCTCATCAGATGGGCAAGTCGGTATCGAGCCTCACCTGTAATCAGGTGGATCCCGGCTCGGCCAAGTTCCTGTTCATTCCGGACCTGACCGCCAAGGCCACCGGTGTGGTGCTGGTCGTCCTGATCATCCTCTACGTCAGCTCGCAGCTCGTATCGAGCATGGTGATGTCGGTCAGCGCCGACAAGAACCAGCGCCGCCTGATCGTGCTGCTGCCACTGGTCTTCGTCACCTTCGTGGCCCAGTTCCCGGCGGGGCTGATCGTCTACTGGATCACCACCAACCTGTGGACGATCCTGCAGGGGTACATAGTTCGACACCGCGTGGGCCCCCTGCGACCACCGGCGACGGCCCCGCAGCCGGCGGTGGCCAAGGTGGCGGCCGGCGGCGGACAGTCCGAAGGCGCCTCGCCGGCGCCTCCTCCGCCACCTCGCAAGCGGTCGCGCAAGCGCTCGGGACGGCGGCGGTGAACGCGGCCGAGGCCGAACCGGCCGAGCGATTGCGCGAGCTGCTGACGCGGGTGGTCGACGCATTGGGGGTCAGCGGCTCCGTGGAGGTGCACGAGGACGACGAGTGGCTGAAGGCCACGGTGCACGGCCAGGACCTGGGCCTTCTGATCGGGAGGCACGGCGAGACGATTGACGCGCTCCAGCACCTGGCGTTCCGGATCGCCTACCACGAGACCGAGCCGCGCAAGCGCGTCGCGGTGGACGCGTCCGGCTACCGCGAGCGACGGGCCGCCGTCCTGCAGCGCCAGGCCGACCGGGCGGTGGCCGAGGCCACTCGATCGGGCCGGCCGGTGCCGCTGGAGGCGATGCCGGCCGCCGAGCGGCGACTGGTCCACGAGTACCTGCGCGACCAGTCCGAGATCGAGACCTACAGCGAGGGTCAGGAGCCCCAGCGCCGCCTCGTCGTCGCACCGGTCGTCTCGTAGGCCGCCCTAGACCAACCTCATCCAACGCTCCAGTTCAGGGTTAGGCCCGCGGCCAGGGCCGGATTACGGACTGGCGTAAACCGCGCGCTTTCCCCCCGCTGGGTCCGCAGCGTTTCACGTTTTTCCATACGGTGAAACAATAACGGCGTCATGCTTGAGCTGAGCGACTTCGACAGGGGAGTGCTCGTCGGGGTGCTGATCGGAGAGGGGCACTTCGGCGGCGACGGCAAGCAGCCTCATATCACCCTCCGGATGCACACCCGTCATGAGGCGCTGTTCGCCTGGCTGGTCGAGCGGGTGCCCGGAAGCCGGCTCTACGGCCCCTACCACCACGGTGGCCGGTCGTACTACCAATGGATGGTCCGGGGGCGTCCGCTGGTCGAGGACCTGCTGCCGATCCTCGAGGACGATGTGCGCCCGGAGGTGGACGCCCACGCCGCCCTGCGGCTGGCGCAGATGCAGGAGCGCTATGCGGGCTACATCCGCCGGATCGCTTCTCGCAGCCGGCCATGAGTGCCCGGCCGGACGAGCTCGGCCGGCTGGCCGCCCGGTTCGACCTCTCCCCCGCCGCCACGCGCCAGCTGAGCAGGCTCCTGGATCTGCTCGAGCGGGATCCTCAGGCACCCACCTCGGTTACCGCCCGGCAGGCCGCACTGGACGTACACATCGCGGACTCGCTGGTCGCACTCGAGCTGGCGGTGGTTCGAGGCGCCCACCAGATCGCCGACGTGGGGTCCGGAGCCGGCTTTCCGGGACTCGTGCTGGCGGTCGCGTTGCCGCGGGCCCAGGTCCGGCTTGTGGAGAGCTCAGGGCGCAAGTGCCGCTTCCTCGCCGACGCGCTGACCGAGGCGGAGATCCGCAACGCGGGCGTGGTATGCGCCCGGGCTGAGGAATGGAGCCAGGGGCGCGAGTCGTGTGACCTGGTGACGGCGCGGGCGGTCGGTCCCCTGGCGGTTATCCTCGAATACGCCGCGCCGCTGCTTCGGCTCGGAGGCAGCCTGGTGGCCTGGAAGGGGCGGCGCGAGGCGGGCGAGGAGCGCGACGCCGCCGCGGCCGCCGAGGCCCTGGGCCTGGAGCTCGTCGGGCTCGTCTCCGTGCAGCCGTATGCGGGCTCGCGCGATCGCCACCTCCACGTGTTTCGCAAGTCCGCGCCGACGCCCGCGCGCTTTCCGCGCCGCGCCGGAATGGCGCGCAAGCGCAGCCTGCGCGCATCCAGCGAAGAGCGCAGCTGAGCCGGAGAGTGGTTCGACCGCTTCTGGCGCTAGCGTCCAGCGCGAGCCGGATGGGGACCATCTACGCGATCGCGAATCAGAAGGGCGGCGTGGGCAAGACGACGACGGCGGTGAACGCCGCGGCCGGCGTCGCGGACGCGGGCCACCGGACGCTCCTGGTCGACCTCGATCCGCAGTGCAACGCGACGGCGGCGCTCGGCGTGCCCAAGGACCTGACCCCGAACGTCTATGGCGTGCTGTCAGGTGAGACGGAGCTGGCGGACGCCATCCGGGCGACGCCGGTCGACGGCCTCGAGCTGGTGCCGTCCCATCCCGACCTGGCCGGGGCCGCGGTCGAGCTGCCGCGAATCGCGGGCTCGGAGGTGAGGCTGCGCGCCGCGCTGGAGCCGCACCGCGATCGGTTCGCCCTCTCCTTTCTGGACTGCCCGCCCTCGCTGGGGCCGCTGACCGTCGGCGCGCTGGTGGCAGCCGACCGCGTGATCGTGCCGGTCCAGACCGAGTACTTCGCGCTCGAGGGACTGGCCGGCCTGCTGGACACGGTGGGCCTGATTCGCCGGGAGCTGAACCCCGGGCTCACGGTTGCCGGGATGCTGCTGACCATGCACGACGGGCGCACCCGACTGGCCCAGGATGTCGAGCGCGAGGTTCGCCACCACTTCCCGGAGCTGGTCTTCGAGACCGTCATCCCGCGCAACGTGCGGGTGGCCGAGGCTCCCAGCTTCGGTCGAGCGGTCATCCACCACGATCCCCACAGCGCGGGATCGGCCGCGTACCTGGCGTTCGCGCGCGAGGTGGCAGCCCGTGGCTGAGCGCACGCGCGGAATGGGCCGGGGACTGGCGGCGATCCTCTCGATGCCGACCGGTCCGCCCCCCAACGAGCTCCGGTCGATCCCGGTCGACGCAATATCACCCAATCCTGATCAACCACGCCGCACCCTGGACGACGACGCGCTGGCCGGGCTGGCCGACTCGGTGCGAGAGCGGGGCATCCTCCAGCCCGTGATCGTGCGCCCGACCGGCGGCGGCCGCTACGAGCTGATCGCCGGAGAGCGGCGCTGGAGGGCGGCACAGCTCGCCGAGCTGGAGGCCATCCCGGCGATCGTGCGGTCCTCGGACGACGACGCCTCGCTGGAGCTCGCGCTGATCGAGAACATGGCGCGCGAGGACCTCAACCCCATCGACCAGGCCCGGGCCTGCGCCGCGCTGGTCGAGGATCTGGGTCTCACGCGCGAGGCGGTCGGGCGGCGCGTCGGGCGCAGCCGCGTGGCGATCTCCAACCTTCTGCGGCTGCTCGACCTCCCCGACGAGGCGCTTGCGCTGCTTGAGTCCGGCGCGCTCTCCGAGGGCCACGGCCGGGCGCTGCTCCTGTCCCCCGATCACGGCGAGCGCCGGCGTCTGGCCCGCGCGGCCGCCGAGCACGGGTGGTCGGTGCGCGAGCTCGAGGCGCGCGCCCGCCAGGGCGCCGCGGGCCGGCGGCGGCCCTCGCGCGGCGGCGAGGCGCACCCCGACCAGGAGGAGGCGACGGCCCGCCTGTCCGAGGCGCTCGGCTCGCTGCTGGGCCGCGACGTCGCGGTCCGGCCGCATGGCGACGGCTACCGCGCCACACTCGAATTCACGTCCGCGGACGAGGCGCTCGAGGTCATTTCCAGGGTCCGCGGCGGCGGCGGCTCCAACGGCGGCGACCCCGCCGGCGGGTCTCCGACGCCGCGCTAGAATCGCCCGCCCGAAGGGCGATTAGCTCAGTCGGTTAGAGCGCCTCTCTGATAAGGAGGAGGTCCCTGGTTCGAGTCCAGGATCGCCCACTAACAGGCGAGTGCC
>DATFPO010000141.1:0-1600 GCA_035264745.1 Solirubrobacteraceae bacterium
CGGGTGGCTCGGGACATCCGGGACGCGCTGGGGCTGGGATGCTCAGTGGGCATCGGTCCCAGCAAGCTGGTAGCCAAGCTGGCCTCGGATGCCGAGAAGCCCGACGGGTTCGTGACCCTCACCCGCGAGTCGGCCCGCCAGCGCTTCGCCGGCGCGGCGCCGGGGCTGCTGCCGGGCATCGGGCCCAAGACGGCCGAGGCCCTCGCCGCCATGGGGATCGCGACGATCGCCGACCTGGCCGCCGCGCCGCTCGAGCGGCTCTCGGAGCGCTTCGGGCCCCGCAACGGGCCCTGGCTGCGACGCCGGGCGCGCTTCGAGGACGACTCGCCGGTGACCGACGGCCGCGTGGCGGTCTCCGAGTCGCGAGAGACGACGTTTTCCCATGACCTGAGCGACCGCGACGAGCTCGAGCGGATCCTCGAGCGCCTGGCGGGCGAGCTGTGCGCCGGCCTGGCCCGCCACGGGCGCCGCGGGCGAACCGTCGCGATCAAGGTGCGGCTCGACGACTTCCGCACCGCCACCCGGGCGCGGACCCTGCCGGCGCCCACCGGCGAGGCGGGGGACGTGGCCGCGGTCGCCCGCGAGCTACTGCGCGAGTACGCGCCCTCGCGGCCGGTGCGCCTGCTGGGGGTCCGGGTGGCGGGGTTCGAGCGCGACGACCGCTCGGCGGCCGAGCAGCTGGTCCTGCCGATCCCGTAGCGTTGGGGCGGTGCCCCACGCGGTCGCCAACCGCCAGCGGCTTCACTACCTGCGCCGGGGAGCGGGTGAGCCGCTCCTGCTCATTCAGGGCCTGAGTGGCAACCACCTGCACTGGGGCGAGCGCTTCCTGTCCCACCTGGAGCCGGCCTTCGAGACGATCGCCTACGACCACCGGGGCATCGGCTTGTCCGACCCCACGCCCGCGGGCTACACGATCGGCGACCTCGCCGACGACGCCGCCGGGCTCCTGGGGGCCCTCGACCTGGAGAGCGCACACGTCATGGGCGTGTCCATGGGTGGCATGGTGGCCCAGGAGCTGGCCCTGCGGGCGCCGCAGCGCGTGCGCACGCTGACGCTGGGATGCACGTACGCCGGGGGCGAGGGGAGCGTTCGCACCGACCCCGCGGTGGTCCAGCGGCTGGGGCAGCTGTTCATGGCCGGGCGGATGGGGGAGGCGATGAGCGAGCTCATCCGGTTCAACGTCTCCGAGCACTTCGCCTCCGACGCCGCCAACCTAGAGCCCTTCAAGCGGATCGCCTCCCAGCTTCCTGCCAGCCTGGACGTGCTGCTCGCCCAGTTCCAGGCGGTGGGCGGCCACGACACCAGCGCCCGCCTGGGACGCATCGCGGCTCCGACGCTGGTGATCCACGGCTCCGAGGACCGCATACTGCCGGTGGCCAACGCCCATGCCATCGCCGTCCGGGTCCCCGGAGCGCGGCTGGAGATCCTCGAGGGCGTCGGCCACCTGTTCTGGTGGGAGCGTCCCGAGCGCTCGGCGCAGCTGGTGCACGAGCTGGCCCAGCCGGCGCCGGCCCGTCAGTAGAGCGCGGCCGCCAGCCGGCGGCGATACTCCCGCGCCAGCGGGTCGTCGACCCCGAGCTCGTCGAGCCAGGCCACGATG
>DATFPO010000142.1:0-2432 GCA_035264745.1 Solirubrobacteraceae bacterium
GCGATCCGCAGCGCGCTACAGCGCGCTGCGGTACAGGCGCGCGAAGTCCTCGGCGGTTGGCTCGCGGGGGTTGACCAGCGTGCAACCGTCGCCCTCGGCGCCCTCCACCAGCGCCGGGATGCCGTCCTCGGGCACCCCCACCTCGGACAGCCGGCCGGGCAGCCCCAACCGGCGAACCAGCCCCCGGACGTGCTCGGCCAGCGCATGTCCGACCTGCTCGCCCGAGCCCCCCACCTCCAGCCCGAGGACCTGGCTGATTTCGCGGTAGCGGTCGGCGATCGGCTCGCCCCCGGTCGCATTGAACTCGATGACCCACGGCAGGTTGATGGCGTTGGCGACGCCGTGGGGAACGTCGTAGCGGGCCCCGCAGGGATGCGACAGGGAATGGGTTATCCCGATCGCCGCCGAGGCGGTCGGCATGATCGCCAGGTTCGCGGCGATCAGCATGTTCCCCCGGGCGTCCTCGTCCGCTGGGTCGGTCACCGCCCGCTCGAGGTTGTCGCGGATCAGCCGCAGGGCCTGGAGCGCGTACGCGCTGGCGTGCGGGTTCCATTCCGCCGACACGTGCCCCTCGATGGCGTGGGTCATCGCGTCCATGCCGGTCGCGGCCGCGATGTGGGGCGGGAGCGTCCGGGTCGACTCGGGGTCCAGCATCGCCAACCGGGGGTACATCGGGAAGTCGGCGATCTGGAACTTGATCCGCTCGTCGCGATCCTTGATCACCGCGGCGAACGAGACCTCCGACCCGGTCCCCGCCGTGGTCGGTATGCACGCCAGCGGCGCCAGGTCGAGGGGTCGGCCCAGCCCGTCGTCCTCACGGGGCAGTCCGTAGTAGCCCTCCCACTCACGCGGCTCGCCGCCGTGGGTGAAGATCACCGCCGCCGCCTTGGCGGTGTCCATCACCGAACCGCCCCCCACCGCCAGGATGGCGTTGGCGCCCCGGTCGTGCCCGGCCTCCGCCGCCTCGACCACCGCGGCGCTGTCGGAGTCCTGGGGCACGCGGTCGTAGACTCCCGCCGGCTCGACGCCTCCGTCCTCGAGCCCCGACGCCACCCGATCCACCAGCCCCGTGTCGCGAATTACTTCGTCGGTGACGATCAGGACCCGCTTGGCGCCCTCCTTGGCGAACTCGAAGCCGATCCCGTCCAGCAGCCCCCGACCCGCCACCACTCGGGTGGGCGCGAGGAACTGGTAGAAGTCCTTGAAGCCGGCCATCTGCGGCCCGGCGAACTCCCCGGCCGCGGCGCCCGCCTCCATCTAGGCGGCCTGGACCAGGTCCGAGCGGCCCGCGGCCTCCAGCTGGGCCCGGTAGCGAGGGAAGACCGGCTTGACCAGCGGCACCAGCTTGAGGATCTTGGCCACCGGCCCCTTGGCCTTCATCTGGCCGCGGGCGAGCGCCACGGTGACGTTCACCTTCCCCAGCCAGAAGCGATGAGCGGTGTCGGCGTCCATGCTCATCGTCACCTCGGGCGTCAGATCGGTGGGGCCCAGATCGACCTGGGGATCCTCCCCTTCGAGCATCTTCACGGTGATGCACGACTCCGGGTCCCGGAAGGCGTACTGGACGATGGTGTTCGCCCTCTGGAACTTGGGCAGGAGCTCCTGGTCGCGCATGAGGTCCTGGAAGAGGCGGCCGATGTGGTCGTAGACCTCCTGCTCGTCTCTGAAGTACGCCACTGGCCCTTCCTGTCCGGCTGGAACTCAGCCCGTCCGCGCGCGCGAATCCGGCAGCATAGTCCGCCCTCGGGCGCCTGCGATCAGCCGCCGCCGTACGCGACGAGCATGTCCGTCGCGACCGCGGCGAGGAAGCCGGCCCCGAGCAGGACCAGCCCCAGCTCCCGGTGCCCGTAGCGGCGCATGCCCTGCCAGACCTCTCCGATGACGTAGAGGATGGCGCCGCCGGCGAGGGCGTAGAAGGCCAGCTCGAGCGGCTGGCTCGAGACGTTGTAGCCGACGATCGACCCCAGGAACACCGGGCCCCCGCCGATCAGGCCGGCCAGGCCCAGCCAGCGCCACGACGGGCGCACATCGCCCAGCGGGCCGATGATGCCGAAGCCCTCGGTGGCGTTGTGCAGGGCGAACCCCACGATCAGCACCGTGGCCAGCTGGAGCTCGCCGGCTCGGGCCGACACGCCGATGGCGAGCCCCTCGGCGAAGTTGTGGATCCCGATCGCCGCCGCGACCGCCAGCCCGATCTGCAGGGCCCGCCGGCGGGCGGCGTCGGCCTGGAGGGTCAGGGCTTGGACGTCAGGAGCCGCAACCGTGGCGGTGGCGCCCCCGGCCATCGGCGGCGTCCTCGACCCCTTGGGCCGCGCGTGGCGCTCGAGGACGGCGAGGCCGGCGGTGCCGGCCGCGAAGCCGCCCGCCAGCAGGGCGGCGTACAGCAGCACCTCGCCCGCGCCGGCCTTGCCCGCTCCCAGCCGGCCGACCGC
>DATFPO010000143.1:0-10659 GCA_035264745.1 Solirubrobacteraceae bacterium
GGGGAGGGCCTGCCGGACGCCGCGCCCTACCAGGCGATCCTGGTCTCGGCCGCGGCTCCCGCGGTCCCGCGGCCGCTGGTGGCGCAGCTCGCGCCGGACGGGCGGCTGGTGCAGCCGATCGGGCATGGCGGCCACGAGCGCGTGACCCTGTTCCGCAAGGGCTCGAGCGAACGCCTCCAGGCTATGCGGGTGCTGACCGGAGCGCACTTCGTGCCACTGCACCGGCGTCACGGGCTTGCCGGATGACCCTCACGGTCGCACTGGCGGGGGACACGATGCTGGGTCGGGGAGTGGCCCAGCACCTGGCCGAGGGACGGGGCCCGGTGGTGGCGCCGGAGGTGGCCGAGGCGGCGGGCGAGGCCGACCTGTTCGTCCTCAACCTCGAATGCTGCATCTCCGACCGCGGCCGGCGCTGGCCCGATCCCGCCAAGCCGTTCTTCTTCCGGGCGCCTCCCGCGGCGGCCGAGGTGCTGGCAGGGCTCGGCGTGGACTGTGTGACCCTGGCCAACAACCACGCCCTCGACTACGGCGTCGAGGCCCTGCTGGACACTCTCGAGCACCTCGCTGCCGCCGGCGTCACCTGGGTGGGCGCCGGCCCCGACCTCGAGTCCGCCCGCCGGCCGGCCGTCCTGCGCCCGGCGGAGGAGCGCCTGACCGTCCTCGGCGTCAGCGACCACCCGGTCGCGTTCGCCGCCGGCCCCGACCGTCCCGGGATCGCGTTCGCCGACCTGGCGAGCGGCGGGGTGCCGGAGTGGCTGCTCTGCGCGGTCGGCGATGCCGAGGGCCCGGCGATGGTGGCCCCGCACTGGGGTCCGAACATGACACCCGAGCCGGTCCCGACGGTCCGGGTTGCCGCCGACGCCCTGACCGGGGCGGGCGCCGCGCTGGTGGCGGGCCATTCGGCGCACGTCTTCCACGGCGTCGGCGGCTCGGTGCTGTACGACCTCGGGGACTTCGTCGACGACTACGCGGTCGACCGCCGGCTGCGCAACGACCTCGGCCTGCTGTTCCTGGCCACACTGGACGGCGGCCGGCTGCGCTCGGTCGAGGCGGTGCCGCTCAAGCTGGACTACTGCCACACCCGGCTGGCGGTCGGTGACGACGCGGCCTGGATCCGCCGCCGCTTCCGCGACGCCTGCGCTGTGCTGGGGACCGAGGCCCTGGCCGTGGACGACCGCCTGCGGGTGACGATGTGACAGGCCGGTTGGGGCGTATGGGCCACGGGTAGGCGGAGGCTGCGGTGGAGCAGAAGCGCGCCGGGGCAAGCGGCGGCGACGCGCGGGCCGTGTCGATACCGGTCGGGTCCGCGGCGCTGGAGGGCGACCTGATGCTGCCGGCGGGCGCCCGGGGGGCGGTGGCCTTCGCCCACGGCAGCGGCAGCGGCCGCCACAGCCCCCGCAACCGGCTGGTGGCCGACGAGCTGTCCAACGCCGGGTTCGCCACCGTGCTGCTCGATCTGCTCACGGTCGAGGAGGAGCGCGAGGACCTGCGCACGGCGCGGCTGCGCTTCGACATCGGCCTGCTGGCCGAGCGCGTGGTGCACGCGGTGGACTGGCTGGCGCGCGCCGCCGCCACCGCTCACCTCCCCGTCGGCCTGTTCGGGGCCAGCACCGGGGCGGCGGCGGCCCTGGTGGCGGCCGCCGCCCGGCCCCGGAGCGTCCGAGCGGTCGTCTCGCGGGGGGGACGCCCGGATCTGGCCGGCGCCGCGCTTCCCGACGTGGCGGCGCCTACCCTGCTGATCGTCGGAGGCGCCGACACGCCGGTGATCGAGATGAACCGTGACGCGATGCGCGCCATGTCCTGCGAACGGGGCCTGGAGATCGTGCCCGGCGCCACCCACCTGTTCGAGGAGCCCGGGACGCTCGAGAGCGTGGCCCGGCTCGCCGGCGACTGGTTCGCGCGACACCTCCCCGCGCCGGCCGAGCCGGCGCGGGGCTGATCATCGCCCGGGCGGTGCCGGGCTCCGGCGGTCAGGACCCCCCGGCGGCCTGCGGCTCCTCCTCGCCGACCGACTGGGCTCCCTGGCGCGCGGCCTCGGCCTGCGCGACCTGGCGGTTGACGTGGTCCCAGTCGAGGTTGGCGAAGAACGCGTCGACGTACTGCTTGCGTCCGTCGGGGGTGGCGCCGAAGTCCCGCACGTAGGCGTGCTCGTAGACGTCGATGGCGAGCACCGGGACCATGTTGTAGACGGCCCACAGGTTCTGGGTGTCCATGATGTAGTTGAACAGCGAGCCGTCGTTGAGGTCGTAGCCGACCATGACCCACCCGCGCGCGGCCGAGGCGGCCTTGCGGACCGCGCTCGACCACTTGTCAACGCCGTTGAACTCGGGTTCGATCAGCTCGGCGAAGCGGCCGGTCGGCTCGCCGCCGTCGCCGGCGAGGTGGCCGAAGTAGAGGTCGTGGTTCTTGTAGCCCAGCAGCGCGAAGGTGTAGTCCACCGATACGGCGCGCAGAGGCGAGTAGACCTGGTTGCCCTCGATCTCGGAGTAGTCGAACTCGTTGAGGATCTTGCGGCACTCGTTCGCCTTCTTGGCGTAGCCCTCGTAGAGCTTGTAGTGGTCCTCCATCGTCTGACGGGAGATGCCCTCCAGCTCCTTGTCGAGGGCGGCGAACTGGCGGGGCTTGAGCTCATCCCACGGCATGCGGGCTCCTTTCCTGGCGAGAGATCGTCCCGGTGAAAGTGCCCGTCGCCGCGGTGGTCAAACTCGCCGGCGGGTAGCGCGCGCCGGGGCCACGGCAGCCCTTGAATATCACCACCCGACCAGCGATAAGATGAAGGAGATGTGACCAGGCGCCGGTCTCGAGTTGGGTCGGCAGCCTTTCCGCTGGAGGGACGGTCATCCTCGACCTGTCGATGGGTGGACCTCGTGGCGTGAGCGACCACGGAGGTGTTGATGGGCGCAGCGGCAGCCAGGGCCGGGAGTGCGACGGGGAGCGAGCATGTTCCCCTGTCGTCGCCTGACCCTGCGGAGCTTCGCGAGCTGTTCGAGCGCGCCCACGAGGGCGATGCCGCGGCACGGGAGAAGCTGGTCGACCAGTACCTCGCCCTGGCCCGGCGGCTCGCCCGTCGCTACCACCGCTCATCGGAGCCCTTCGACGACCTGGTGCAGGTCGCCAACCTCGGCCTGCTCAAGGCGATCGATCGTTTCGATCCCAGCCGCGGGGTGGCCTTCACCAGCTTCGCGGTGCCCACGATCCTCGGCGAGCTCAAGCGCCACTTCCGCGACACGGGATGGGCGGTCCACGTCCCGCGCGCGCTACACGAGCGGGCGCTGCGCGTCGACACCACCCAGCGCCTGCTGGAGGGACGACTCGGCCGCTCGCCCGACGTGCAGGAGATAGCCGACGAGCTGGGTCTCGACCTGGAGGACGTGCTGGACGCCATGCAGGCCTCCGGCGCATACGAGGCGCTGTCGATCGACGCGCCGGGGCACTCCGACGACGGCGACCACGACGGGCTGGCCGAGTCGCTCGGAGAAGAGGACAGCGGCATTGAGCTGGCCGAGGAGCGGGCGACCGTGGCGGCGACGATCAAGCGGCTCCCGATCCGCGACCGGCAGGTCCTCGAGCTGCGCTTCGGTCGCGACATGACCCAGACCGAGATCGCCAAGCGCATCGGGGTGTCCCAGATGCAGGTCTCGCGGATCATCCGCCGGGCGCTCGAACGTCTGCGCGAGATGGCCGACGAGGGGGAGCCGTCGCCTTCCCCGCCGGCGCTGGACGGCGACCGGCCCGAGCCGAACCCGAACCTTTAGACGGCGGCCGCCGGCAGGCTCGCGAGCGCCCGGCGAGCGGGTCCGGTCCGCCAGCCCGGTTTCCCGTCGGCCGACCGGGGTAGGCGGGGACCATGCCCGCCGAGGACCCGGACCGGCCGGATCAGGCGGAGCCTGGGGAGCGGGCAACCGGCTTCCCCGAGCCGCCGGGCGAGGACCCCGGTGACCGCTCGCGCGATCCCTCACCCCACCATGCCCTGAACAACCCCGCCCGGGAGCCGGACCCGACCGAGTGGCCCGATCCCTACGACCGTCGGGAGGACCCCCGCGACCCGCCCGACCCCGACCAGGAGCCGTTCGGTGCCGAGCCGCATCCCCCGACGGGCTCCACCAGCAGCAGCGAGCCCCATCCCGCCCAGGACCCGGAGGCCGAGCCGTGGGAGGGACCCAAGCGGGACAAGCTGGACGACTAGGCGCCTGGGCGGGGACCAGGTTTGAGGTCGGGCGCGTCGGGCAAGCCCCCCACACGCTGTCCGAAGAAGTGAAGACGAAGAACCCCACCCTGACCATGCAGCGCACGTTCGGCATCGTCCGCACCTCGGGACAAGCCGCCCGCCTTGGCTGGCGCGCGGCTTGCCAGGGCTAGGCGGTGGACGGCGCCTCGGGCAGCGCGCCGCCCGCGGCCCCGGCGGAGGACGGCGCGCCGGCCGCTGACCCCGGCCAGGCCGCCGACGGCTACTCCGACGAGCCCAAGCCGCTGGCCGAGTACGCCGCCACCACCCTGGTGTTCAACGCCCTCATGGCGGCGGCCCTCGCCGCCGGGCGCGATCGGCTGCCCGAGCGGGTGGGCGTGGGCGACGTGGTGCTGATGGGCGTCGCCTCCCACAAGCTCAGCCGGCTCGTGGCCAAGGACCGTGTGACCTCGTTCCTGCGTGCGCCGTTCGTCCGCTACGAGGGCGAGGGCGGGCCGGGGGAGGTGAGCGAGTCGCCGCGGGGAACCGGTGTGCGGCGGACGCTGGGCGAGCTGCTGGTTTGTCCGTACTGCCTGGGGCAGTGGGTCACCGCGGGGTACGCCACCGGGCTGCTGTTCGCGCCGCGGGCCACCCGCTTCGTCGGCTCGATCTTCGCCGGGCTAACCGTCTCCGACTTCCTCCAGGTGGCCTACAAGGCCGGCCAGGAGCGGATCTGAGCCCGGGCCGCAGCCGGGCGACCGGGCGCTCGGATCGGCCGGATGGCCGGCGCGGCGGGTCGGGCTAGGAGGAGCGCCGGCCGCCCGAGGAGCGCGACGACGAGCGCCCGCGGCCCGAGGAGCCCGAGCCGGAGCGCGACGACGAGCGCCCGCGGCCGGATGACCTCGACGCCGACGACCGGCTCGACGAACGCGAGCGCGACGTCGAACGGCCGCGGCTCGACGAGCCCGACCGCGTCCCAGACGAGCTGCGCCGGCGCGACCTCGGGGAGCGTCTGCGACCGCCGCCATCGCGCTGGGAGGCGGGAATCTCGTCGCGAGCCACCGCCTTGGTCAGCGTCGGGATTAGGCGCTCCAGGAAGCCGGCCATCCGCTGCTCCTCGCGCAGGATGCCGCGTGCGAGCTTGGCGGTGTCTCGGTCGCCCACCGACTCGGCCAGCGACAGGATCGCGGTGTAGGTGGCGATCTCCTCCGCCTCGGAGGCGTACTCGGTCTTGGCGTTCTTGAGCTGCTTCTCCTCCTCGCCGGTTCCGCGGAGCATGTGAACCGGGCCCTGGGCCGCGGCCGCCGCCCTGCCGACCGCGGTCTGGACCGCCTGCGCGACTCCGACCGCGGCCTGCGGGACGGGCACCGCGCTGGCGTCCGGGATCCCCCCGAGCTGCTTGACCCGCCGTTCGACGTCTCGGCCGTGGCGCTTCGTCTCGCGCAGGTGCTGCTGGAGCCGCTTGCGGTACGACGTCCGGGTCGTCATCGCGATGTGGGCCTCTAGCGCGGTCTCGAGCTGCTTCTCGTTCCCGTAGGCCTCGTTGAGGTACTGGATGAGCTTGAGATCACGGGCGACCTGCTCCGCCATTTCCACGGCTCCTCTCGATTGGTGGAGTTGACTCGCCTACCCGGGGTCGGGCCTTCTCAACCGTGGCGATCCAGGGGCGGCAACGCCTGCTTCAACGTGAGCACCGGCGCGAACAGGTCGCCGCGCTCCGTCACGCGCTCCAGCACCTCGGCGGTGTCGAAGGCCAGCATCTGCGCGCGCCCGCGCGAGAGCGCCGTCTCGACCTCGTCCCAGCTCACCGGCGTGGACACCATCGGGCGGCGGCCCTCGCGGGGCGAGTACACGCAGGCCGTGGTCTTGTGGCGATCGTTCTGGCTCCAGTCCACGAACACCTTCCCGCGGCGCAGTTGCTTGGTCATTCGCGACACCACCCGGTCGGGGTGCTGCTTGGCCAGCAGCTCGGCCACCGCGCGCGCGAACGGCTTGGTCTCGTCGTACGTCGTCGGAGTGTTGAGCGGGACGTAGGCCTGCAGGCCCTTAGACCCCGACGTCTTGACGAACGTCTCCAGGCCGAGGTGCTCGAACAGGCCGCGGAGCCACAGCGCTACCTCGGCGCACTCCAGCACCCCGGCCGGTGGGCCGGGGTCGAGATCGAACACAAGCATGGTGGGGCGCTCGATGTCGGCGGCCAGCGAGAGCGAGGTGTGCAGCTCCAAGTCGGCCAGGTTGCCCAGCCAGACCAGCGTCGGCAGGTCGTTGGCCAGGCAGAAGTCGATGTTTCGCTCCTCGCCCCGGCTGCGGGGGATGGTTGCCGTGGCCACCCAGTCCGGCCGGTGTCCGGGGCACTGCTTCTCGTAGAAGTGCTCTGCGTCGACTCCGTCGGGATAGCGCTTGAGGGTCAGCGGGCGGTCGTGGAGGTGGGGGAGCAGGGCGTCGGCACCCCGGCGGAAGTACTCGATCAGGTCTCCCTTGGTGAACCCGGTGGCGGGATAGAGCACCTTGTCGAGGTTGGTGAGCTTGATCCGCCTGCCGTCGACCTCCACCTCTTCGCCGCCGCGAACGCGGCGGACCGGGCGCCCGGCCGGCGCCCCGCCGTCGCCACCGCCCCCGCCCGGGCCGGCCGGCTCCTCCCGCACCACCGCGCGGGGGTCGCGGTCCGCGAGCAGGCCTTTGTATGAGGGCGCCCGCAGGCAACCGTCGGACGTCCACTCGCGAAACTCGATCTCGGCCACCAGCTCGGGGTCGGCGAACACCGAGCCGCGGGGTGGCCCGGCCGAGCGCGCGCCGCGGCGCGCGAACGGGCTGCTGCGGCGCTCCAGCGGCTCCAGCCGGCGCTGCAGGCGCTCGAGCTCGGACTCGGTGAAACCGGTGCCCACCTTCCCGGCGTACAGGAGCCGCTGGGGTTCCCCGCGCACCTCCGCCTCCTCGGGGGTGGCGTCATAGCGGCCCACCAGCAGCGCCCCGATCCGCTCCCGCCGCCGTCCCTGCCCGGGGGCCCAGCCCCCGATCACCATCTCCTGGCGGCGGGTGTGCTTGATCTTCAGCCAGGCACCTGACCGGCGGCCGGGCTCGTAGCGACTGTCCAGGCGCTTGGCCACGATGCCCTCCAGGCCCTGGCGGCCGCTGGCCTCCAGCATCGCGCCGCCGTCACCGGCGTGGTAGCGCGGCGTCCGCCACGCCGACCCGTCCAGCCCGAGGCCCTCCAGGACGCCCCGGCGCTCGCTGTAGGGCGCCGAGCACAGGTTGCGCCCGTCTAGGTAGAGCAGGTCGAAGACCACGTAGGTGACCGGCACCTGCCGCGAGCGGCGGGCGGCGGCGGCGGGGGAGGAGAGGTGCATGCGCTGCTGGAGGCGCTCGAACGATGGTCGACCGTCCTCGCTGAAGGCGACCAGCTCACCGTCGAGCACCGCCCGCCGCGATCCCAGCTCGGGACCGAGCGCCCGGACCTCCGGATACTGGGCGGTTATGTCGTTGAGGTTGCGGCTCTCCAGGCGCAGGCTCCCGGGCTCCCAGTAGAGGAGCGCCCGCACGCCGTCCCACTTGACCTCGTGGGCCCATCTGCGATCGTCGGCCGGCAGGTCGCCGGGCCGCGCCAGCATCGGCACGAGGCGCTCGGGCATGGGCTCGCCCTCCGGATCGGCGGGCGGGTCCATGCGATGGATCATCCAGTCCCTCCCGCCGGTCTGGAACAGCGCGTAGCGGCCGCGCAGTCGCTCGCCGTGGAAGGTGGCGATCACCTCGTGGTCGCGGAACTTCTCCGGCTCGTAGGTGCCGGAGTCCCACACCATCATGCGGCCGGCGCCGTACTCGCCCCGGGGTATGTCGCCCTCGAACTCCAGGTAGGAGAGCGGGTGGTCCTCGGTGCGGATCGCCTTGCGGTTGCGGTCGGGATGATCCGGGATGCCGTTCGGGATGGCCCAGGATGCCAGCGCGCCGGCGTGCTCCAGCCGCAGGTCCCAGTGCAGCCGGCGGGCGTGGTGCTCCTGGACCACGAAGCGCGGCAGGCGCGCCTTGCCGCGCCGGGCCCGCCGCGGCGGCGCGCTGGGTTCGGGAGTCCGCTCGAAGTCGCGCTTGCGCCGGTAATCGGTGAGCCGGTCGGCCACCACTCAAGTATCGCCGGGCGCGCCCGCCCGCCGCGATGGCCTCAGGTCACGAGCGTGGTGCGGTCCACCCTGAGGTGATAGCGCTGGCCCGCCTTGCCGCCCAGGACTGCCGCGAGGAGGGTTCCCAGGACGATCGCCGCGAGCGTTATAGCGCCGGCAGTGGCCACGGAGCCCTCGTCGACCGGGGCGCTGGGGAGGTTCAGCTGGCTCAGCACGTTGTACTGGGAGCCCGCCACCGCTCCCAGGATGGCGAGGAGGACCGTGATCAGGAGCCCGATGATCCACACCGCCCCGCCCTGCCGCCCTCCGTCGAAGCGTGACATCCGGCCCGCGACGTAGCCGCCGCAGTAGTAGGCGATCATCAGCGTCACCACCAGCAGGACCGCCCCTACGACGCCGGCCGTGTCCGCCGCCCGGCGCGCGGTGGAGGGGCTGCTGGTCAGTCCCACGGCGGCGCCCGCTGCCCCGAGCAGGGCCACCAGGATGGCGGCGAGCCCGACCGCCACCAGCCATCCGAAGAACGCGGCGCCCCAGTTGACGCCCCCGTGCTCACGGTACTGCGCGGCCCGCACATCGTCGCTCGCGGGCGCGCCGCCGGCGGGCGGGCCGGTCGGCTCGGTGGTGCGCGGAGCGCTCGTCGCGTCACGCCGCTCAGCGCCGACGTCGTCACGCCGCTCCGTGGCGACATCGTCACGCCGCTGCGTGCCGACGGCGTCTGCCCGATTCCGCCTGAATCGCTCGAACAACGTCCTCTCCTCTCCGCGCTGTTCCTTTCCGGGAGAGGTGTACCCAACCACCGTCCCAGCTAGCCCTTGACCACCCCTATCGGCCGCAGCCGGGCCACGGGCGCCGCCAGGCCGGCTCGCGCCACCACGTCGACCACCCGGTCGACGTCCTTGTAGGCGAACGGCGCCTCCTCGGCCAGCCCGCGCGCCGAGGCGCTTCGCACCACGATGCCGGCCGCCTGCAGCTCTCGCCGCAGCTGGCCGCCGTCCGTCCCCTTGCGCGCTGCGGTGCGGCTGAGCCGGCGGCCGGCTCCGTGGCATACGGTTGCAAACGACCGCTCCATGGCGCCCTGACGCCCGGCCAGGACGAAGGACGCGGTCCCCATGCTGCCCGGGATGAACACCGGCTGGCCGACGTGGGTGTAGTCGGCCGGGATGTCGTCGGAGCCCGGGGGGAAGGCGCGGGTGGCGCCCTTGCGGTGTACGCACACGCGCCGCCCGGCGTGGTCCTCCAGCTTCGCCACGTTATGGGCGACGTCGTAGACCTGACGAGTCTGGGCCGCCGCGCGCGGGGGCCCATCACCCGGCCGATCGCCCCGCGGATCTGGTTGGCGATCGCCTGGCGGTTGGCCCAGGCGTAGTTGGCCGCCGCCGCCATCGCGCCCAGGTACGCGCGGCCGTCGGATGAGGACAGCGGCGCGCAGGACAGCTGGCGGTCAGGGAGGCGGATGCCGTGGCGGGGGAGGGCCGCGTCCATGCGCTTGACGTAGTCGGCGCAGACCTGGTGCCCGAGTCCGCGAGACCCGGAATGGATCAGGAACGCGACCTGTCCCTGGCTCAGGCCGTAGGCGGCGGCCGCTTCCGAGTCGAGCACCCGCTCGACCTCCTGGGCCTCTAGGAAGTGGTTTCCAGAGCCGAGGGTCCCGAGCTGCCGCGCCCCCCGCTCCCGCGCGCGGGGGGACACCTCCTCGGGCAACGCGCCCTCCAGGCGGCCCCGCGACTCGGTGTGCTCGAGGTCCTGGTCGCTCACGTCGCCCGCTTGGGCGGGGAGCGCCCGAGGTCCCTCGTGCAGGATCGCGTCCAGCGCCGCGCCGCGCAGCCACAGCCCGCCCTCCCTGCCGGTGCCGACCGGTACGTCGCGCGAGATCTGGTGCACCAGGCGCTCGCGCCGGTCCCCGAGCTCGGCGGCCGAGAACGGCGCCGCCAGCAGGCGCACGCCGCAGTTGATGTCGTAGCCCACCCCACCCGGCGAGACGACCCCGTCGGACACCGCGGTGGCGGCGATGCCGCCCACCGGGAAGCCGTACCCCTGATGGATGTCCGGCATCGCCAGCGCCGCCTCCACGATCCCGGGCAGGGTGGCGACGTTCTGGAGCTGCTCGAGCGAGCGGTCGGCCCGGATGGCCTCGATGAGCTCGGCGTCCGCGAACACCCGTGCCGGGACCCGCATGTCCGTCCTGGCCCGGGCAGGGATCTCCCAGAGCAGGGGGCCGATCGGTCGAAGCTCAGACATCGAGCACGAGGTGGGCGCGCCACCCGTCGGTGTCGCGGTCGAAGCGCAGCTCGTGGTAGGTCACCGCCTTGACCAGATGGGCGGGACGGCCGAGGCGCCCCTCCACCGTCGCATCCAGCCGGTTGGGCGCCAGGCTGAGGTCGG
>DATFPO010000144.1:0-8251 GCA_035264745.1 Solirubrobacteraceae bacterium
CCTCCTTCCACCACTTGCTGGTGGCGCGGTCGGGAGCGCGGCGCTCCACCTCCCGGGCCAGCGCCAACGCCGCCCGCCGCACCTCGGCGAAGCCCCGCTCCGGCCGGATGCGGACGTTGACGTGCATCCCCTTGGACCCCGAGGTCTTGGGGTACCCCTGCAGGCCGTGCTCCTCCAGCACCTCGCGCGCCACCATCGCCACGCGACGCACGTCGTCCCAGGACACTCCCGGCGTGGGGTCGAGGTCCACCCGCAGCTCGTCGGGATGGTCGAGGTCGGCCCGGCGGGCGGGCCAGGGGTTGAAGTCGACCACCCCGAGGTTGACCGCCCAGGCGAGGTGGGCGGCGTCGTTGGCCACCAGCTCGGTGGCGGTGCGGCCGGAGGGGAAGGTGACGGTCGCGGTCTGCAGCCAGTCGGGCGTCGAGCGGGGCACGCGCTTCTGCCAGATGGGCTCGTGCTCGATCCCGTCCACGAAGCGCTTCATGACCGTCGGGCGCTCCCTGACGTGGACCAGGACGGCCTCCGCGGCGGTCAGGTAGTAGCCCACTAGGTCGAACTTGGACCAGCCGGCCTTGGGGAAGTAGACCTTGTCCGGGTTCGACAGGCGGACCTCCCGCCCGTCGACCTCGATGGTTATGTGCCGGCCCGTGGGCACGGAGGCAGGGTGACAGGATGCAGCCCGTGCCCGCGGCCCGACCGGTGCTGGTCGCCCCGGATTCGTTCAAGGGAACCCTGACCGCCGCCCAGGTGGCCGATGCGCTGGAGCGCGGACTGCGGGAGGCGGGCTGGCGCTGCGACCGCTGCCCCGCCGCCGACGGAGGCGACGGCACGCTCGACGTGCTGCTGGCGACCCTGGGCGGCGAGCTGGTGGAGACCGACGCCCACGACCCGCTGGGACGACCGATCCGGGCCGTCTTCGCGATGATCCACGGGGCCCGGGCCGTCGTAGAGACCGCCACGGCCAGCGGGCTGGCCCTGGTGCCGGAGAGAGAGCGCGACGCCGAGGCGGCGTCCACCGCGGGGACGGGGCAGCTGATCGCCGCGGCGGTGCGGTCCGGGGCCCGCGAGGTTCTGCTCGGCGTCGGCGGCAGCGCCACCACTGACGGCGGCGCGGGCGCCATCGAGGCGATCGAGGCCTCCGGCGGCCTTGGTGGCGCCCGCCTGGTGGTGCTGTGCGACGTGCGCACCCCTTTCGAGCGGGCGGCTGAGGTGTTCGCGCCCCAGAAGGGCGCGGACCCCGAGGCGGTCCGGCGCCTGGCCCGGCGCCTGGCGCGCCAGGCCCGCGCGCTGCCGCGCGATCCCCGTGGGCTGGCGATGACCGGCTGCGCCGGCGGGCTGTCCGGCGGCCTATGGGCGGCGTTCGGAGCGCGGCTGGTCCCGGGCGCCGCCTTCGTCCTCGACGCCCTGGGCTTCGATGCGCGCGCCCTGCCGGCCGCCGCGGTGGTCACCGGCGAGGGTCGGCTGGACGCGCAGTCCCTCGAGGGCAAGGTCGTGGGCGAGGTGGCGACCCGCTGCCGCCAGCGCGGGATCCCGTGCCACGCGGTCGTCGGGCGGAGCATCCTGGACCGCTTCGGACGGCGGCTGCTCGACCTCCAGAGCGTCGACGAGGCCGGCACGGCGGAGGAGATCGAGGCGACGGCGATGCGGCTCGGCGAACGGCTTGCCGCCGAGCGCTCCCGCTAGCCTCGCGCCATGGCCGACCGAAGCCGCCCTCACCTGCGGGTGCCCCATCCGGGTTACCGCCGCGCCGTGGTGGTCGGCGCCGGCTCGTTCGGCACCGCGATGGCCGTGCTGCTCGTCCGGGGCGGCCTTCGCACGACGCTGCAGGCCCGGACCGCCGAGCAGGCGCACCAGATGGCCGAGGACCGCAGCAACGAACGCTACCTCCCAGGCGTCCAGCTGCCGCGTGAGCTGCGCATCGAGGACACGTCCGCCGGCCTGGCCCGCGCGGACTACGTCTTCCTGGGCGTTCCATCCCGGGGCCTGCACGAGGTGATCACCGGGCTGATCGACGGCGGCCTGCCGCCGCGCGCCGCGGTCGTCTCGCTGGCCAAGGGCCTGGTGCCGCCGGACGGCGCGGCGCCCACCACGATGCTTCGGGCCGGGCTGGGCGCCGCGCGGGTGGCCTGCATCGGCGGTCCCGCCCACGCACAGGAGATGGTGAGCGCGGGCGCGGTCCTGGTGGCCGCCTCGACCGGCGAGCGGCTGGCCGGATCCCTGGCCCAGGTCTTCACCGAGGCGGGCGTGGTCTGCGAGGTGTCCGACGACCCGGTGGGCGTCGAGCTGGCAGGAGCGGCCAAGAACGCGGCGGCACTGGCGGCCGGCGCCACCGAGGCTCAGGGGCTGAATGCCGCAGGCGCGGCGGCGGGCCACATCTTTGCCGAGGTGTGGCGCCTGGCCGCGCCACAGGGGGCGCGCGCGGAGTCGCTCATCGGGCTGGCCGGCACCGGGGATCTGGTGGCCACCGCCCTGGCGCCCCAGAGCCGGAACCGGCGCGCAGGCGAGCTTTTGGCCCAGGGTGTCCCCAGCGCCGAGGTGCCCGAGAAGATCGGCCAGGCGGTCGAGGCACTGGAGTCGGTCCCACTGCTGGCGGCGGCGCTCGAGCGCGCGAACGTGGCCGCCCCGGTGACCGCGGCCCTGGGGCGCCTGATCTCCGGAGAGCTGCCGCTCGACGAGTGGGTGGCCCTGGTGCGTACCACCGTGCCGGCCCCGGCCCGCCTTCGGCGGCGAGGGCTCTGGCGCCGATTCTGGGCCCGGGTGCGCAGCTGGTTCGGGCGGCGTCCGGCCGGCTGACGTCCCGCGCCGGTCGCGCCTACGAGCCCCGACCCTCGGCCAGCGTGGTGACCACCGCCTCGTAGACCCCGGCGCCGTGGCCCTCGGTCGCCACCCGCACGTTGTCCCGGCCGCCGATCGCCTCGCGCAGGGACTGGTCGCGCTGCACCGCGTTGGCGACCAGCCAGAACGTCCCCACCACCGCCGCGGCCTCCATGTCCTCGCGGGAGTCGCCCACGGCGATGCACTCCTCGCGCGCGTAGCCGCGCGCCTGCATGTGCCGCGCCACGGCCCGGGCCTTGGACGCGCCCGCCGGGATCAGGTGGTAGGCGTGCAGGCCGTCGACCTCCAGGGTGGGCGAGCGCCGTCGGATCGCCCCGTTGTCCACCAGGCGCAGGTTGGCGTATCCGTGGTCCCGCAGCACCTCCCCCGCCTCCTCGGTGTCGATGCTGCCGCGGAACAGGTGCGAGACGTCACGGTCGGTGTGCCAGGGGGAGTGGTACTCGAGGCGGCCGGCGAACCGCTCGAGCAACAGGTCGGGGGCGCCGGAAGCGGTGATCTGGTCGTGGATGGTCTGCTCCCCCGGGACGAGATCGTCGGTGAGGAACTCCTCCTCGCCGTCGATCACCAGCCCGCATCCCACCTCGTAGATGTACGCCGAGGACCCGATCAGGCGGGCGTCCTCCGCCACCTGGGCCTTGCGCCGGCCGGAGTAGATGACCACCTCGACGCCGGCACGGTGGCAGGCCTCGAGGGCCCGCACGCCCAGGAGGGTGAAGCCGCCATCGCCGTCGTGCACCAGGGACGCGCCGCGCCCCAGCAGGGTGCCGTCGAGGTCGCAGTAGACGCAGCGCACCGGGGCGAGTGTATGGCTGCTCAGGGGGTGCTGCGCACCGAGCTCAGCGGCGGCCGCTCGACCAGTCCCGCTCCGGACGGGCGCGATGTCAGGCGGCCCTCGCGCTCGAGCCGGTCGGCCACGGCGGCCAGCACCGCCGCCGCCATGGGCACCAACGCGCTGAGGGGCTGGTGGCGGTTGCGCCGGGTGTCGAGGTCCACCTGCGCGATCGAGTCGGCGCCGACCTCGCGATAGACGTCGATGAGCATGGCCATCTCGACGGCATAGCCGGTGGCGAACGGCAGCGCCTCGAGGACGGCCCGGTATGCCGCGACCTCGCCGGCCAGCGGCTGGCGGACGTCGGTGAGCTCGGGGTAGAAGCGCGCGAGCAGCGGCCGGGCGGTCAGCTCGGTGACCCGCCCACCGCCCTCGGGCAACTCGACGTCGCCCACCCGGAACGGGCGGCGGAAGGCACCCTTGACGAACCTGACGTCGTCGCCGCACAGCAGCGGGCCCAGCACGCCGCAGGGCAGCCGCTCGTCGAAGTCCAGCGTGTCGCCGTCCAGGAAGCAGACGACCTCGCCCGTCAGAACCGACAGCCCCCGCCACATCGCGTCGCCCTTGCCGAGGGCCGGTCCCGCCCCCGGCAGCAGATCGGACTCCTGGTGGACCTCCGCGCCGTGCTCGGCGGCCACGGCGGCCGTCCCGTCGGCCGACGCGGCGTCGACCACGACCACCTGGTCGACCACGCCACTCTCGCGCAGGCGGACCAGGGTCTCGACGACCGGGCCGATCGAGGCCGCGGTCTCGCGGGCCGGGACGCACACCGAGGCGCTGCGGCGGCGCTCGGCGGCGAGCCGCCGCGGCGTGAACTCCGAGTGGCGGAACGAGCGGATCTGGGCCATGGGAGCTGCCCGAGCGCGCGTACTATGGCAATCCGTGGCCGCCACACGCAGGATCGAGCCCTGGACCGAGGTCCTGGATGAGGGCGGGCGCGACGGCCGTCTGGTGGCCGAGTCCCGCACCGGGGCGGGACGGCCTCGCCTGGTGGCGCCTCCGGGCGATCTGCACCCCGGGCTGCTCGGCGCGCTGCAGCGCACGGGCGTCGGGTCGCTGTACTCGCACCAGGCGGAGGCCTTGGGCGCCGCCGAGACCGGCCCGGTGATCGTCACGACGGGCACTGCCTCGGGCAAGTCTCTGTGCTTCAACCTGCCAACCCTCGACGTCCTGTGCTCCGATCCGCGCGCCCGGGCCCTGTACCTGTATCCGACCAAGGCGCTGGCGCAGGACCAGGCGCGCGGGCTGCAGCGGCTGGGCCTCGACCAGGTTCGTCCGGCGATCTACGACGGCGACACGCCGCGACAGGAGCGGGCTGCGATCCGCCGGCGCGCCAGCGTCGTGCTCACCAATCCCGACATGCTCCACGTAGGGATCCTGCCCCACCACTCTGCCTGGGCCGACCTGTTCGCCAACCTGGCCGCGGTCGTGGTCGACGAGGCGCATGTCTACCGGGGGGTGTTCGGCTCCCACGTGGCCAACGTGCTCCGCCGGCTGCGGCGGATCGCCCGCGCCTACGGCACCGAGCCGCGGTTCCTGCTGGCGTCGGCGACGATCGCCAATCCGGTCGAGTTGGCCGAGCGGCTCACCGGCCTGGACGGGTTCAGGCTGATCGACCGCGACGGATCACCGCGGGCGGCCCGGCGGACCGCAATGTGGAACCCGCCGCTGGTCGACGAGGCGCTGGGCACCCGCCGCTCGCCCCTGGCCGAGGCGGCCGACCTGCTGGCCCGGCTGGTGGAGGGCGGCGCCAAGACCATCTGCTTCATCAAGTCGCGCAAGGCGGTCGAGCTCATCGCCCGCTACACCCAGCTGCGGCTGGAAGAGACCGCGCCCGGGCTCGCCGAGACCGTCGCCCCCTACCGGGCCGGCTACACGCCGGCCCAGCGGCGCGAGCTCGAGCGCCGGCTGACCGAGGGCAACCTGAGGGCCGTGGTGACCACCGACGCGCTCGAGCTGGGGATCGACGTCGGCTCGCTCGACGCCGCCGTGTGCGTGACCTTTCCCGGCACCGTCGCCTCCCTGCGCCAGATGTGGGGCCGGGCGGGACGGCGCGGCCGCGGGCTGGCCCTCTACATCGCCGGCGAGGACGCGCTCGACCAGTTCTTCTGCCGCCATCCGGACGAGTTCCTGGACCGTCCGGTGGAGGCGGCGATCCTCGACCACGAGTCCGAGCAGATCCATCTCCAGCATCTGCGCTGCGCCGCGCACGAGGGGCCGCTGTCGGCCTCCGACGCCGACGTCCTGGGTCCCCGCTGGCAGGCCTACGCCGAGCGCCTCGTGGCGGCCGGGGCCCTTCGGGAGCGCGGCGGGACCTACGTCCCGCGCCGGCGCGAGGAGTATCCGGCGGCCGCGGTGTCGCTGCGCTCCTCCGCGACCGACGCGTTCGCGGTGGTCGAGGTCTCCTCGGGCGAGGTGATCGGCACGATCGAGGCCGCGCGGGCTTTCGGCACCGCGCATCAGGGCGCGGTCTACCTGCACATGGGGCGCTCCTACGAGGTGCGCGCGCTCGACCTCGATTCCCGACAGGCGCTGGTGGAGCGCTTCGACGGCGACTGGTACACCCAGGCCCGCAAGGAGACCTCCACCGACATCGAGCGCCTGCTCGACCGCCGGGAGGCCCTGGGGGTGACGCTGTCCTTCGGCACGGTGGCGGTGACCGAGCTGGTCATGGGGTACCAGCGCAAGCGGCTGGCCGACCAGGAGCTGATCGACTTCAACGCGCTCGACCTGCCCGAGACCACCTTCACGACACAGGCGCTGTGGTACGAGCTGCCCGAGGAGATCGTGGAGCGTGATTTCCCCTCCGAGCGCCTGCTGGGCTCGCTCCACGCCGCCGAGCACGCGCAGATCGCGGTGCTGCCGCTCCTCGCCATGTGCGACCGCTGGGACATCGGCGGCCTGTCCACCAACCTGCACCCGCAGACGGGCCGCCCGACGATCTTCATCTACGACGGCCACCCCGGCGGGGTGGGGATCACCCGTCAGGGGTTCCGGGAGTTCGAGACCCTCGCCGCCGACGCCCACCGGCTGATCGCCGAGTGCCGCTGCCGCGACGGCTGCCCGTCCTGCGTCCAGTCGCCCAAGTGCGGCAACCTGAACGAGCCGCTCAGCAAGGAAGGCGCCCGGCAGGTGCTGGCGAGGATGCTGGCGTCGACCGGCCCGGTGCTGGCCGGCCAGGCGGCGGTCAGCGGCCGTCCCGCCTAGCCCTGGGCCTCGCTAGCATCGCGCCGAGGCGAGATAGCTCAGCCCGGTAGAGCACGCGACTGAAAATCGCGGTGTCCCCGGTTCGAATCCGGGTCTCGCCATCGGCTCACGCCCCGTCATGACGGGGCGGACGTGCTCTCAGGGCGCCCGTGGTACCCCGCCGTAGTTTGAATGGAGCGACACCCACCCTGTTGGCGGGTCTTGCTCATCGGCTCGTCAGCGAGGTCAGCGTCGTTCCATACCCACCGTAGCACCGCCAAAGTCGCCGAGCGGGGGCTAGGAGTAGCATCGGTGGTGCGCTGGCCCTGCGGCCGAGACCCGGCCTTCGGCCCGAATCACACCGAAGCGCCCCAAGAGGCGGCGAACGAGGAGCTAGAGGCTAACGAGCTTTGACTTGCGGGCCAGCGCAATCACTCGCGCGCCAGGTCTCTACCTCTCTCTTCCTTCCGTGCGCCCGCCAAGAGGGAGCGAAGGGGTGAGGACCATGACCAGCAAAGATCGGCACCACGCCGCCGAAGCCGCAGCACGGCGACGCGGCGGGCTGCACCGCGCTGATGGTGACCGCCGAGTGGGGCAGGTGATCAGGGCGCGGCGCGGCTTGACTACCCGCCGAGACCCTCGTGAATGGCAACGTCGCGGCGAGGTCGGCGGTCAAGATCGTCGCTTCGCGTACCTCGCGGTCTCCCACGACTAGAGCGGCTGATTGGCTTCTGCGCCGCAGGCAGCCTTTCCGCGACGAATGACGTAGGGCACCGACTTAGAGCCGCGATCGTCTACGGCTTGCGCACGACGACCTCGTAGCGGTCGATGATTGGCTCGCGGGACGGGCGCACCGTCGCCTCGATTTTCGCGTGCGCCTCCTCGGCCAGCTTGTCGCTGGCGCTGAGGTCCTCGGCCGAGGCCCAGTAGGTGATGACGGCGGCGCGGCCTGCCTTCCAGTCGACGGCGAACGTGACTCCTTCGAATCCCTGCTGCTGCTCGAACTCCGCGAGGGGCTGCTCGAATTCGCGGATCATGTCCTTGATGCGCTCAACGGGTAGCCCGGCGTAACGACTCAGTCTTGCGTGCATGTGGCCCTCCTCTCGATCGAATACGAGCCTAACCCGCCCCGAGAGGGGGCCAGTTCGGTCCGCGGCCATCCGAGGCGCTCGATCGGCCAACGAGCACGTGACAGGTCAGAAGCCGACCCGTGGCTCGGAGGACCTTCGTGGCTGCGGAAAGTCGGTCTCTAGCTAGATCCCAGCAGTCTTAGGGCTCAGGCTGAGGTAGGACAGCGCTCGACGGCGAACAGCCGCCATTCGCCGGGCACGCCCTTGAGCTCGTGGGCGCCGCGATCGGCGAACTCGATGCCCGACCCGGCGACTAGGTCCTTGACGGTGC
>DATFPO010000145.1:0-11898 GCA_035264745.1 Solirubrobacteraceae bacterium
ACCTGCACGTAGACGACCTGGTCGAGGCTCACCCGGGCCGTGCCCTCCTCATGGTTGAGCTCGTGCCAGCCACTGCCTCCCAGGGCGCCCTGCAGAGCGACGAGCGTCGCCTCGTCCACCCTGACGGCCAGCACCTGGCCGCCTCTGAAGCCGATCGACACCCGCTTGAGCGCGGCCATCAGTGACCCTCCGCCGGCTCGACGATCTCCGTGAGCACTCCGCCGGTCGCCGAGGGGTGCAGGAACGCGACCCGCGAGCCGCGGATCCCGGTTCGGGCGCGCTCGTCGATCAGGCGCACGCCGGCGGCGCGAAGGGCCTCGAGCGCGGCGTCGACGTCCTCGACGGCGTAGGCGACGTGATGGAGGCCCGGGCCGCGCTTGGCCAGGTACCGGCCGACCGGCGTCTCCGCGCCCAGCGGCGCCAGCAGCTCGACATGGCCCTCGCCGACGCCCAGCAGCGCCGCGTCGACGCCCTGCTCCTCGACCACCTCGCGGTGCTCGAGGCCCAGCCCGAAGGCGGACCGGTAGAGCTCCAGCGCGGCGTCCACGTCCTCGACCGCGACCCCGACGTGGTCGATCCGACCCAGCATCTCAGTGGACCCGCGTGAGCCGGGGGTTGGGCCGGTACCAGCGACCGATCTTGGCGCAGGGGCGCCCCTCGACCATCACGACGTCGGCGGTGAAGTCGTTCTCGCCCCGGATGAGGGCCGACCCGACCCCGTAGGCGTCGACCGGCACGCCGGCTGCTTCGAACTGGCGGATGCGCTCGGCATTGAAGCCTCCGGATACCACGATCCGGACGTCGCGGAAACCGGCGCCGTCGAGGGCCTCGCGCACCTTCTCGACCAGCCGGCGATTGACGCCGGTCGCCTTGTAGTCGCCCATCTCGTCGATCAGCGAGCGGTCGACGATCGTCTCGGAGGTGTCGAGCCGCACTCCCCACAGCCGTGACCCGAGGGCCTCCGCCACCTCAAGTGCCGTGCGCACCGAGTCGTTCTCGAAGTCCACCAGCACCGTGATGTTCATCTCGCCGTAGAAGCGGTCCGCGAAGTGGCGCGCCGCGGTCACGGTGTCTCCGTCGTAGGCGGCGATCAGCCCGTGCGGCACGGTGCCCATCCCCCGTCCACCCCACCACGAGGCCTGCGCGTCGGTGGAAACGCCGATGGCGCCCGCGACGTGGGCCGCCCACCCGTCGCCCGTCTGCACCAGCCAGTGGTCGTGACGGGCCGGGAAGTAGAAGATCGCCTTGTCCCCGGCGGCCTCGACCACCTCGCGCACGTTGCGCATGATGAGTGTGCGGCGCGCCAGCGAGCCCAGGTACACCGTCTCCAGGTGGGCGAACAGGGAGTAGTCGCCGGCGATGGTCATCACCGTCTCGTAGGGCTCGACGGCGTCACCCTCGTGCAGCGCCTCGACCTCCAGCCGATCCCATCCCTCCTCCCACGTGCCGTCGGGCGTCCGGTGCCCGGAGCACTGCTTGAGCACCGCGACGGCCTCGTCGACGCCGCCCAGTACCGACTCGTGCTTCTGGAAGACCTGCATGAGCACGTGCGGATGGCGACCCTCGGCCTCGAGCAGCGTCTTGGCGTGGACGAAGTAGGCGTCGGCGTAGTAGCCGTCGCGAATGCGCTCGACCGGAAGCCGGAAGACCTCCGGCGCCAGACGCCCGCGCGTCGGCGTTGTCGCCATGGCGCAAGTCTAAGCTGCGGGTGACCGACCTAGCCTGCGCGTGCGGCGGGCTCGACCCGGAGGATCTCGGCCAGCGCGGCGCGCCCGACCTCCAGCTGGCGCTCGTCGGGCTCGCGCGTGCCCATCGCGCGCTGCAGCTCGAAGCCCGGCCGCCGCAGGGCCCGAGCCAGCCGAGTGCCGGCGTGGCGCTCGGACCAGGCGAACACCTCGACCGCCGCGGCCATCGATGACAGCGCCACCGCGGCGCCGGCCAGCGGGCCCGGCTGCTGCAGCACCCGGCGCACCAGCGCGGCGCCCGTGAGGTTGGCCACCAGCATGGGGGCCACCAGGTTGGACCCGCAGCGGTCGTGTTCCTTGGCCGCCCGGCTGGCGTCGTCGCGGTCCTGCTCGTAGGCCGCGATCGCCTTGTGCTCGACCCCGTGGTAGGCGGCGAGCTCGCCGCCCTGGAGCGCGAACATCGCCGGCGCCAGCGACGCCGCGGCGGCCACCATGTCGCCACCGGCGCCGCCCATCCGGCGGCGCACCAACGAGCCGCCCAGGGCGGCCCCGGCCGCGACGCCCAGCACGCCCGCGTCCTGGAAGGGAAGGCGCGCCTCGGGAAGCGCCCGCTTGACCGCGGGGATGACCGCGAACGCCTCGCCCAGCCGGGCCAGCCCGCGCACACCCGGGAACCCCTCGACTCCGCGGGCGCGCGGCTTGCGCCCCGACGCGGTGCGGATCGAGCCGTCGGCCGCCCGCACCGCGGCCGCCCAATGGGTGGGCCCGTGCACCAGCAGCCCGTTGCGCAGTGCCATGCCGCCGAGGCGCAGCTTGGTGGCGGGGTGGGACTCGGGACCCGGATCCGCCGTGGAGGCGCTCACGTCAGCAACCTCCGCGGCAGGTCGTGGAAGAAGCGGGCGGCGAAGCCGAGGTCGCGGACGTCGATGCGCTCGTCGGCGCCGTGGATCAGCGGCGCCGTGTCGTGCAGGCTCATGTGCAGGTGCGGGAAGAAGCCATAGGCGACGCAGTCCGGGAACGCCTCGCGAAACCAGCGCGAGTCGGTGAACCCCGGCAGCATCAGCGGGATCAGGCGCGCGTCCGGCGCCGCCTCGTCGAGCCACCCCCTGATCTCGTCCATCAGGGGGGATTCCATCGGCGAGCGGTTGCCGGTCACCATCTCGAGGAATTCCAGTCGGTACCCGTCGGTGCCGAGCAGCTCCTCGATGCGGGCCCGCGCCTCCGCCTCGCCCATCCCCGGCGGCACCCGGCAGTCGACCTCGAGCTCCGCGCGGGACGGGATCACGTTGATCTTGTCCGACGCCCGGATCCGCGTGGGCGTGACGCTGACCCCCAGCGTCGGCTCGACCAGCAGCGCCAGCAGCGGATCGAGCTCGCGCAGGCGCCCCATCGCCGCGTCGACGTCCACGTCCTCGGCGCCGTCGCCGACCATCCGCAGCAGGACGCGGGGCTCGTCACCGAGGTCCAGGGGCGGCTGGCGCTCGCCCAGGCGCTGGAGAAGCGGCGCCATCTTGAGCAGGGCGTTGTCGCCCATGCGGGGGATGGACGCATGCCCGGCGACACCCTCGGTGGTGAGGCTGAAGCGGAACACGCCCTTCTCGGCGCAGCAGATGCCGTAGTGGCGCCTGCCCTCCAGCTCGAAGATGTTGCCGCCGCCTTCGTTGATGAGCAGGTCGCAGCGCACGCGCTCGGGGTGCTCCTCCACCAGCCAACGGGCGCCGCAGGCGCTGCCCGCCTCCTCGTCGACCACCAGCGTGACCACCAGCTCGCCACGGGCGGGTCGCCAGCCGCCCCGGGCGAGCGCGGCAGCGGCCGCGACCTCCGCGGCCACCTGGCCCTTCATGTCCAGCGCGCCGCGTCCCCAGACGAACCCGTCGACCACCTCGCCCGACCAGGGGTCGTGCGTCCACGCCGACGGGTCGGCCAGGACGGTGTCCACGTGGCCCAGCAAACACAGGGTCGGCCCGGGGCTGTCGCCCCTCAGCCTGGCGATCAGATTCGGGCGGGCGTCGTCGGCGGCCAGCAGCTCGCACTCCAGGCCGGCGTCCCCGAGGTAGCCGGCGAGGAACTCCTGCGCTTCGCGCTCGTCGCCGGGGGGGTTGACCGTCTTGAAGCGGATCAACCGAGCCAGCAGGTCGGTGGCTTCGCGCTGGAGGTCGTCGGCCATCGGGATCATGCTACGTCAGCGTGGAAAGGCTGTTCGAGCCTCCCGAGGCGCCCCGCGGGCGCACTTCGGTCCCGCCCGAGGAGGGCCCGCTGGCGGTGCGGATGCGTCCCGCCTCGCTGGACGGGTTCGTGGGCCAGGGGCACATCCTCGCCCCCGGCTCGGCGCTGCGCGCAGCGATCGAGGAGGGCAGCCCGCACTCGATGGTCCTGTACGGGCCGCCCGGGTCCGGCAAGACCACGCTGGCGCGGATCGTGGCCGCACGGGCCCACGCCGCGTTCGAGGAGGCCAGCGCGGTCGAGGCCGGCAAGGCCGAGGTGGCGGCGGTGCTGGAGCGCGCCAGCCACCGGCGCTCGACCAGCGGCGAGCCGACGATCTTCTTCCTGGACGAGATCCACCGCTTCAACAAGGCCCAGCAGGACACGCTGCTGCCCGCGGTCGAGGAGGGGCTGGTGACTCTGATCGGCGCCACCACCGAGAACCCCTACTTCGAGGTCAACTCGGCCCTGCTCTCCCGCACCCAGATCTACGAGCTGCATCCTCTGTCGTCGGAGGAGGTGCTCACGCTGCTGCACCGCGCCCTGGAGCGTGGCGAGTGCCAAGCCGCCGAGGTCCCCGACGACGTCCTGCGGTTCATCGCCGGTCGGGCCGGCGGCGACGCCCGGGCCGCGCTTACCGCGCTGGAGCTGGCCTGCCGGACCGCCGCTCCGGCCAGGGTCACGCTGGAGCACGCCGAGGACGCGATGCAGCGGCGGGCGCTGCTCTACGACAAGGACGCCGACCAGCACTACGACTACATCTCGGCCTGGATCAAGGCCACGCGGGCGTCGGACCCGGACGCGTCGCTCTACTACCTGACGGTGATGCTGGAGGGCGGCGAGGATCCCCGGTTCATCGCCCGGCGGATGGTGGTGCTGGCCTCGGAGGACGTCGGCAACGCCGACCCGTGGGCTCTGGAGATGGCGGTCTCCGCCGCCCACGCCGTCGAGCACGTCGGCCTTCCGGAGTGCCGCTACAACCTCGCCCAAGCCGCGATCTACCTGTCCCTGGCGCCGAAGTCCGACGCCGCCAAGCGGGCGCTGGGCGCGGCGACCGCCCACGTGCGCGAGCACGGGGCCCAGATGCCGCCGGAGTACCTGCGCTCGGCCGCCTATCCGGGCGCCAAGAAGCTCGGCCGCGGCCAGGGCTACGACTCTCCACACGCGCACGAGGGCCATCTCTCCGCTCAGCCGGTCATGCCCCAGGGGTTGGAGGACCAGCGCTTCTACGAGCCGGACGCCGCCGAAGACGAGCTGGCGCGTCGCCTGGAGTCGCTGCGGGACCGCCGCCGGCGGCCCTGAAGCGTCGATTGCAGGCCCGTGCCTGGCGCTCGTGTGAGCCTCATCACAGCTCGCCCGATATTTACCTGGCCGGGCGGTGGCGGGTGAGACCCTGAAGGTGTGACCCATCCAGTCGACACCGGCGCCCTGCTCGCCCGATCCTACGCTCTGCCCTATGGGCCGCGCGTGCGGTTGCGGCTGGCCCGGCGAAGCGACCTGCCCGCGATCCGGGCCCTGCTCGAGCGGCGCGGCGTGCCCGCATCCGAGCTGTCGCTCGACCGGCTGGTGCGCTATGACCCGCGGCGCCGGGTGGTGATGTGCGCGAGCGCGCTGGTCGGGGGAACCGAGACGATCGTCGGCATCGGGGCCATCGACCTGGCCGACGGAGCCGACCCCGACACCCTGGTCATCGACGAGCGCCTGACCGGCGGCCTGGGCGAGCTGCTGGGCGCCGCGTTGGTTCGGCGGGCGCAGACGCACGCCCGCCACGCCGCCTAGTCCCGCCGCTCCGCCGGCGGGGCCGGGGATAATCGGCGGGATGGCTTCCCGTGCCGAGCCCTCCACGACCGTCCGGCCGGCGAGCGGGACGGACGTCCTGGAGTCGTTCAGCCCGACCAGCGGCAAGCGGCTGGGGAGCGTTCCCAGGATCGCGCCCGACGACGTCCAGGGCGTGGTGGACGAGGTGGCGCAGGTGCAGCCGATCTGGGCCCAGCTGCGCCCGGAGGACCGGGCCCGCTACCTGCGACGCGCCGCCCAGGTGATCCTCGACGACATCGACCAGATCCGCGACCTGATCTCCAGCGAGCAGGGCAAGCCCCGCACCGAGGCCTACATCATGGAGATCCTCCCCACCGTCGACGCCCTGAACTGGGTCGCCGACGAGGGCCCGGAGATCCTCGCCGACGAGGCGATCGAAAACCCCCAGCCGTTCCTCAAGACCAAGCGGTCGGCGTTCGCCTACGAGCCCCTCGGCGTCGTGGCGGTGATCGCTCCGTGGAACTACCCGTGGTCGATCCCCTTGGGCGAGGTGGCGATGGCTCTGCTGGCGGGAAACGGCGTGGTGCTCAAGCCCGCGTCGCTGACCTGCCTGGTGGGCGAGCGCATCCGCCAAGTGTTCGAGCGCGCCGGGCTTCCCGAGGGGCTGGTGCGAACCGTCCACGGGGGCGGCGCGGTCGGCAACGCGCTGGTCGAGTCGAGCGTCGCCAAGGTGTTCTTCACCGGCTCGGTGGAGGTCGGGCGACGGATCGGCGAGGCCTGCGCCCGGGCGATGAAGGGGTCGGTGCTCGAGCTGGGCGGCAAGGACCCGATGATCGTCCTAGCCGACGCCCAGCTCCCCAACGCGGTTGGCGGGGCGCTGTGGGGCGGCTTCGCCAACGCCGGCCAGACCTGCTCGGGGATCGAGCGGGTGTACGTCATGCGCGAGGTCGCCGATCGGTTCGTCGCCGACGTGGTCGCGGGGGCGCGGCGATTGCGGGTCGGCGACCCGCTGGACTGGCGAACCCAGGTGGGGCCGATGGTCTCGCATGGACAGTTCGAGACGGTGTGCGAGCTGGTCGACGACGCCGTGGCCGCCGGCGCCAAGCTCGAGTGCGGCGGCCCGGCCGCGGTGGCGGGCTTGGAGGGCGCGTTCTACGCCCCCGCCGTGCTGACCGGCGTGACCCACGACATGCGCATCATGCGCGAGGAGATCTTCGGGCCTGTGCTCCCGATCGTCACGGTCGACTCGGAGCAGGAGGCGATCCGCCTGACCAACGACTCGGAGTTCGGCCTCGGCGCCTCGGTCTGGACCCGCGACCGCCCCAAGGGCGAGCGGATCGCGCGGGAGATCCGGTCCGGCATGGTCTGGATCAACGACCACATGTACTCGCACGGCGCCTGCCAGTGCTCGTGGGGAGGGGTGAAGAACTCCGGACTCGGGCGCGCGCACTCCAAGTTCGGCTTCTACGAGTGCGTGAACATCAAGCTCGTCACGTGGGAGCCGTCGCGGATGCGCGACTTCTGGTGGTACCCCTACGACGAGACGCTGGGCCGCGCGGTCCGCGCCTCGGCCAAGCTGATCTACAGCCGCCGCGAGGCGGACCGCCAGAGGGCCCTACGCGAGGGCGCCCTACCCCTGTTCCGGGTGGCCGGGCGCACGCTGCGCAGCCTGGGGCGGCGCTAGCGGGCGAGGGGTCTCCGCGGCGCGAGGCGCCCACTACCCTTTTCGCGCATGCCCGCCCAGGCCTACGCCGGCAAGGAGTGCGTCTGCCAGCTGCGCAGGGGCGTGTGCGACCAGTCCTGCGTGCAGGACATGCTGGACACGCCCTTCTACATCGCCTGCCTACGCCTGTCCGGGCGCCGATGCGTGGTGGTCGGGGGGGGCGAGGTCGGCCTGGAGAAGGTCGAGGGCCTGCTGGCCTGCGACGCCGACGTCACGCTGGTGGCGCCCCGGGCCGAGCCGGCGCTCACCCGGTATGCCCGCGAGGGATCCATCACCTGGCAGCGCCGCGAGTACCGCACGGAGGACCTCGACGGCGCCTTCGTGGTCATCGCCTCGACCGACGACACCGAGGTCAACATCGCGGTCTTCGAGGATGCCGAGCGGCGGGCGATGCTTGTCAACGTGGTCGACGTGCCGCCGCTGTGCAACTTCATCCTTCCGGCGATCGTGCGCAACGGACCTGTGTCGATCGCGATCTCCACCGCCGGCGCGTCGCCGGCCCTGGCCAAGCGGATGCGCGACGAGATCGCCGACGCGTTCGGCGAGCCCTACGCCCGCCTGGCCATCCTGCTCAACGAGGCCCGCGGCTGGGCCAAGGCCAACCTGGCCACCTACCAGGAGCGCAAGGCCTTCTTCGAGCGGATAGTCAATGGCGATCCCGACCCGATCGAGCTGCTGCGAGCCGGGGACGAGCGGGAGGTGCGTGACCTCATCGCAGCCGCCCAGCGCGTGCACACGCCCGCCTGAGCCGGCATCAGCCGCCGCGCTGCATCTCGCGCACGCTGACCGCGGCGAGCGTGACCGCCTGACGCTGGAAGTCGCGCTTGCGTTTGATGCGCCTCTTCGCGTCCGCTCTGCGCTCGCTCTCGTCCACCGATCACCTCCGCGCGTCGGGTGCGGCCGGGATGTTTGCGCATCTCCCGGCGTAAGCTCGCCGCGTGGCGGACGAGGCTGCGGCGATCCAGCTCGACGGCGTCGGGCGAGCCTACGGGGAGCGCTTCGCGCTCCGCGATGTCTCGGTGTCGGTCCCGTCGGGGGCCACCCTCGGGGTGCTCGGGCCCAACGGCGCCGGCAAGTCGACCCTGCTGGCGCTGCTGGCCACGCTGGTCCGCCCCCACACCGGCGTGGCCCGGATCCTGGGCCATCCGCTCCCCCGGGAGGGATGGGCGGTGCGCGGGCGGATCGGCTTCATCGGGCACGAGCCGCTGCTGTACCGGCAGCTCTCGGGCCGCGAGAACCTGCGCTACCACGCACGACTGCACGGCGTGGACCTGAGGCGGGTGGAGGCGCTGCTGGAACGCGTCGGCATCGCGGTCCGCGCTGACGAGCCGGTGCGCACCCTCGCGCGGGGGATGGCGCACCGGCTGGAGGTCTGCCGCGCCGTCCTGCACGAGCCCGAGCTGCTCCTCTTGGACGAGCCGCTGGCCCACCTCGATCCCGCGGCCGTCGAGGCGGTCGAGCCGCTGATCGGGCGCTCGACGCGACTCACCCGGGTGGTCACCGGGCATGACCCCACTGCCGCCGTCGCCGACTGCGACCTGGTCCTCGGGCTGCGGGATGGGCGCGCGGTCCTGAGCGGGCCGGCCGGCGACGTGACGCCGGCCCACCTGGGAGCGCTATATCGATGAGAGCGGCGTCGGCGCTGCTGCGCAAGGACATCCTGCTCGAGCTGCGCAGCCGCGAATCGGTCCCCGCCATGGCGCTGTTCGCGCTGACCGCGTTCGTGATCTTCCATTTCGGGCTGGACCGCTCGAGCCTGGCCGGCTCGCTCGCCGCCGGCGTCCTGTGGGTGACGCTGCTGCTGGCCGGAGTGCTCGGCATCAACCGGCTGTTCGTGGCCGAGCGCGAGCAGGGAGGACTCGACGGCTTCCTGCTCGCCCCGGTCGACCGCGTGGCCCTGCTCGTCGCCAAGGCGCTGGCCCTGCTGGCCTTCCTGGCGGCGGTCGAGCTGGTGGCCGTCCCGGCGTTCGCGCTGCTCCTCCTGGGGCCGCCGGTGTGGCCGGCGCTGCCACAGCTGATCGCCGTCCTGGTGCTGGCCGACGTGGGCATCGCCGTGGTCGGCACGCTGGTCTCGGCGCTGTCGGTGCAGACGGCGGCCCGCGACCTGATCGGCCCGCTGATCTCCCTGCCGCTGATGATCCCGCTGCTGATCGCCGCGACCGGGGCCACGACACCGCTGCTCCTGGCGGGGGGAGCCGCTCCCCTGCCGCTGCGCTGGATGGCGATTCTCGGCCTTTATGATGCGGTGTTCGCGCTGCTCGCCTACGCGGTGTTCGACTTCCTCGTGGAGGACTAGCCCTCATGTACGGCAGGGGCCTGCGCCCTCTGGCCATCGTCACGCTCGTGGTGCTGATCGGGGGACTGGCCATGGCCTTCTTCTACGCGCCGGTGGACGCCGACCAGGGCGTGATCCAGAAGATCTTCTACATCCACGTGCCGATGGCGATCGTCGCGCTGTGCGGTTTCGTGGCCGGCGGAGTCATGGGGGCAGCCCACCTGTCCAGCGGCGACCGCCGGTGGGACCTGCGCTCCTACGTGGCCATCCACCTGTCGCTGATCATGGGCGTCGGCGTGCTGGTCACGGGCTCGATCTGGGCCCGGGCGGCCTGGGGGCACTGGTGGGTGTGGCAGGAGCCGACGCTGGTCTCGTTCCTGGTCGTCTTCCTGCTCTACGCCACCTATCAGCCGCTGCGCTTCTCGATCGAGGACCCGCATCGTCAGGCCCGGTACGCGTCGGCGTTCGCGATCATCGCCGGCGCGTTCGTCCCCCTGAACTTCGTCGCCGTGCGCCTGGCCCAGCCGCTCACCCACCCGCGCGTCCTGAGCTCGACCGGCAACCTCCCGGGCGAGTTCGGCGTCACCTTCCTGGTCTGCCTGGCCGGCGTGGCGCTGCTGTTCGCGACCCTGTGGAAGTACGAGATGGCCTCCAAGCACGCCGCCGAGCAGCTGCGCGCGCTGCGAAGCCGGCTGGCCGAGGCGGAGGCGCCCGGCCCGCCGCCGCGGCGCGCGGTGCCTGCCGGCGTGGGCGGTCCGGTGTCCTGATGCCCGCCCTGTCGCTCGGGCAGGCCGGTCCGTACGTGGCCGGCGCGTACCTGGCCTTCCTGGGCCTGATCCTGGTCTACGTGGCGATCATGGCCGGGCGGCTGAGCCGCCTCGAGCGCGAGCTCGAGAGGCTCGCGGCCCTGGCCCGGCGAGTCGGCGGGGAGCCCCCGGAGGAGGAGACGGGCCCGTGACCGAGCTGCTGGCCCTCGGGATGTCCCACAAGACCGCTCCCGTCGCGCTGCGCGAGCGGGTCGCCCTGCCCGACGGGTTGGCGGAGGAATTCCTCGGTCGCCTGGTCGCCGATCCGGCGATCCACGAGGGCGTGGTCATCTCGACCTGCAACCGCACGGAGGTCTACGCGGTGGCCGGTGATCCGGTCGCGGCCGAGAGCACCGTGCTGGGCATGCTGGCCCGGCACGCCGGCATCCGGCCGACCGAGCTGGCCGAGCCGATCTACTCGCTGCGCAACTGCGACGCCGCGCGCCACCTCTACCGCGTAACCGCCGGGCTGGAGGCGATGATCGTCGGCGAGGCCGAGATCCAGGGCCAGGTCAAGCGCTCCTACGAGCTGGCGCTGGCGGCCGACGTCACCGGGCCGCTGACCAACCGCCTGTTCGCCGCTGCCCTGGCCACCGGCAAGCGGGTGCGCTCGGAGACCGCCGTCTCGGCCAGCCGGGTCAGCGTGCCGTCGGTCGCGGTCGATGCCGCCCGGGAGGCGATCGGCGAGCTGTCCGGACGCCGGGTGGTGATCCTGGGAACCGGCGAGATGGCGGAGCTGACCGCGCAGGCCCTCGCCCACGTGGGGGTCGCCACCATCTTCGTGGCCAACCGCCGGCGCGAGCGCGCCGCCGTCCTCGCCCAGCGGTTCGGCGGCGACGTGGTGCCGGTGGACGCGCTGCCGCTGGAGCTGGAGCGAGCCGACATCGTCCTGGCCTCGACCTCCTCCCCGCATCACATCGTCGGCCATGACGAGCTCGAGCTGGTGATGCGCCACCGTGACCGGCGCCCCTTGCTGCTCATCGACATCGCGGTTCCGCGCGACGTGGACCCGCTGTGTGCGCAGATCGCCGGCGTGGCGCTCTACGACATCGACGACCTGCAGACGGTGGTCTCCCGCAACCTCGAGGTGCGCCAGGCGGAGGCGAGTCGCGCCGGCGAGATCATCGAGGAGGAGATCCAGCGCTTCGCCGGCTGGCTGGGCACGCTGGAGGTGATGCCCACTCTGGCGGCGCTGCGGGCCCACGGCTCGGAGATCGTCGATCAGGTCCTGGCCGAGAACGACGGGCGCTGGGAGACGGTCTCGCCGCGCGACCGCGAGCGCGTGGAGGCGATCGCCCGGGCCGTCGCCAACCGGCTGCTGCACGAGCCCACGGTGCGGATGAAGCGCGGCGCCGACGAGCGCATCCACGCCCGGCTGCAGCTGGTGCGCGAGCTGTTCGGGTTGCAGGGCGGCGCTGCGACGGAGGCCGAGCCCGAGCAGCCGGCGGA
>DATFPO010000146.1:0-5022 GCA_035264745.1 Solirubrobacteraceae bacterium
GGTCCCGACCGCCGCCACCGCCTGACCCACCGGGCGCTGCCGCTGGCGGTGATCGCCCTGGTGGCGCTGCTGGTCGGCATGATGGTTGGCGCCCTCCACGTCCCGCCGGAGCGCAGGGTGGCCGACCGGTTCGCCACCGCCTGGCAGCGCGGCGACTACGCGGCCATGCATCGCATGCTCACCCCCGGCGCCCGAGCCGCGGCGCGGCTGCCGGCCTTCGCCGCGGCCTACCGCGACGCCGCGGCGACCGCCACGGCGACCTCACTCCGGGTGGGCTCTGCCAGCGACCCCCAGGACGGCGTCGTGGCGCTTCCGGTTCGGGTCCGCACGCGCATCTTCGGGACGGTGACGGGGATCGTCGGGCTCAGGTTCGCCGGCGCCGGGGACCGGGCCATGATCGACTGGCAGTCCGACCTGGCCTTCCCCGGCGTGCCCCCCGGCGGACGGCTGGATCGCCGGACCCAGCTTCCGCCTCGGGCCGCGATCCTGGCCCGGGATGGCCAGGTCCTCGCCCACGGCCCGGAGCGGACGTCTCCGATCAGCGGCGTCGCGGAGCAGGTGGTGGGAGAGCTGGGGCCGATCCCGCCCGAGCGCCGGCAGGAGCTGCGCAGCCGGGGCTACCCGCCCGATGCCCGGGTGGGGCTGACCGGACTGGAGCGGGCTCTGGACAACCGGCTCACCGGCACCCCGGGGGGGACGCTGCTCGGCGGGACCCGGATCCTCGCGCGTGCTGCTGCGCATCCCGGCCAGAACGTCACGACAACGATCAGCCCCCGGCTGGAGCGGGCGGCGGCCACGGCGCTGGGGGGGCGCAACGGCGGCGTCGTGGTGCTCAGCCCCTCCGACGGCCAGGTCCTGGCGGTGGCCGGCATCGCCTACTCGGGCACCGGGCCGCCCGGGTCCACGTTCAAGCTGATCACCACCACCGCCGCGCTCGAGGACCACAAGGTCAAGCTCGACGACGAGTTCCCGGTGCAGACCGCGGCGGTGCTGGAGGGCGTGAGGCTCGCCAACGCCAACGATGAGTCGTGCGGAGGCAGCTTCCGGGAGGCCTTCGCCGAGTCGTGCAACTCGGTGTTCGCCCCGCTGGGGGTGAAGGTCGGGCCTCAGCGGCTGGTCGAAACCGCCGAGAAGTACGGGTTCAACCACGACCCGGGAGTACCGGGCGCCGTGTACAGCACCATCCCACCAGGAAACCGGATCGGCGACGACCTGGCCGTGGGGTCCACGGCCATCGGTCAGGGGAAGGTCGAGGCGTCGGTCCTGCAGATGGCCTCGATCGGGGCGACGATCGCCAAGGGCGGCGTGCGCGCTCGGCCCACGATCCTGGTCGGCCGGCGACCGAGCCTCAGCCGCGTCACCTCGCCGCAGGTGGCGGCGACGCTGCGCTCGCTGATGATGGGCGTTGTGGCGCACGGCACCGGCACCGCGGCGCAGATCCCCGGAGTCACGGTGGCCGGCAAGACCGGGACGGCCGAGCTGGGGGCCGGCCCCGGGGTCACCGACGCCTGGTTCGTGGCCTTCGCCCCGGCCCGCGCGCCGCAGCTGGCCGTCGCGGTCGTGATGTTCCGCGCCGGGGCGGGCGGAGACGCGGCGGCCCCGGTCGCCCACGACGTGCTCGTCTCGGCGCTGCGCCGCTGAGCCGGCGACTCAGACGTCGAGCTCGACGGTGCCCTCGGCGGCCGGGCGCTGGCCGCTGCGGATCACCAGCTCGAGCGGGCGGTTGGCCAGCGCGGTGAGGGTCAGCTTGAACAGGACCAGCGATCCGCCGATCGGCGACAGGTCGGCCGCGCTGCCGAAGGCCGGAAGCGACCCGCCGGGGGGAACCCGCGCTGGCCGGTAGGCGAACGGGTTGGCGCTGATCGGGACGGGGGAGAAGCGCCTGCCCTGGGTGTCCAGGATCTCGAAGCTCGGAGCCGCGGGCTCGGCCCGGTCACCCTCATTGACCGCGCGCACGAAGACCGCGAACCACGTCTCGTCGGGGCGCAGCCGGCTGTCAGCGGGCGCTACGCCCCGCAGGTAGACCTGGTCCTCGATGTCCGCCGGGTTCAGCTGGCGCGAGACCTGGACCTGGTACTTGAGTGCACCGACGTCGAGATACGGGCCCTCGGTGTCGGCCTGGGTGCGGGTCGGCTGCTGGTTGCCGCAGGCGGCCAGGGAGCCGGCGAGGAGCAGGCACAGCGCGGCGATCACCGGGGCGCGGAGACGGCTCGGGCTCACGGCGCGGGCAGTGTATCCCCGGGCGTCAGCGGGCCGCGACGCTGGGGCGGGTGCCGCGCATCTCGCCGTCCTCGAGGATCGCACGCAGCCGACGCAGTGCCTTGGCGTTCTGGCGGCGCAACCACGCCCGGGCGCCGAGCGACTCGAGCAGCCGATCCGCCCGCGTGGCCGGCTCGGTCTCGGAGGTCAGCTCCACGCGGGTGCCGTGGCCGGGCCCGGGTGTCAGCGTGTAGGTGGTCAGCGTGCGGACGCGGTTGAACTTGCCCGTCCTTCCGGCCTCCACGATCCGGTACGGCGGCTGGAGCTCGATCAGGGTGGTGTCGGCCCAGTTGAAGCGGTTGCCGGGCGCCTTCACCCGGAAGCGGGCGCCCGCGCCGCGCCCGTACGGCTCCTCGCGGGTCAGATGCCAGTCGGTCAGGTAGTGGTCGGTGTACTCGGCGTGGTTGGCGATGTCCGCCAGGTACTCGAACACCTCCTCGCGAGGCTTGGCGATGGAGACGCTCACGGTGACCGGGTCCACGGCGGCGAGAGTCTATGGCGCCGTCCGCGCTCCGCGCCGCTGCCGCCTGGGGGCGCGGCAGCTCGGCCGCCCGGCGCGGGGCAGCCTCAGCCGGATTCGCGGGCGAGGCGGATGACCTGGTCGTAGGCGGGGCCGCGGACCAGCTCCGAGCCCACCGGCTCGCCCCTGCGCAGCGGCTGGCACAACTCGCATGCCACACGGCCGCCCTGGTACAGGTAGACCCGCTCGCCGATCAACGGGATGCGGCGGCAGTCAGTGCAGCGGCGGCCGGTGTCGGCGGGGTCGTCGCCCCCGCGCAGCCGCTCACGTTCCAGCGCCGGGGCGAGGCGGTCGAGGATCGTCATGGCCGGGGGATTCGGCGACGGGACTCCGCCTCCTTCCCGGCTCGTCATTTCAGTGATTTCGGACTTCAGTGATTCCAGTTTTGACCCTCCGGGTATGCTGTCGCGGACCGGGCGCGCGTGGCGTCCGCACCCCGAGGGGAGGGGTTACGTTGGAGGCAATCGAGTCCGGGACCCTGGCCGGGATGGGGTCCTTCCGCTGCGAGTCCTGCGGATTTCTGGTCAATCTCTCGGTCCAGGACGAGGTGCCGACCTGCCCGGGGTGCGGAGGCAGCACGTTCGAGCGCGCGTCGCTGTTCGGCCAGGATCCGCCATTCGAGGGTCGTCCCTGGCCGGAGACGTCGGCTGACGACCTGGGCTGGCTGGAGGACGCCCGGCGCACGATCGCCGATCCGGGTCAGTACCTGGTCTACGAGGCCGATCCCGATCGGGTCGAGATCGTCCCGCTCAACGCCGAGTGGACCCGCATCGGCCGCAGCTTGGCCGCGGACGTCCGCTTCGACGATCCGACCGTCTCGCGCCGGCACGCGCTCATCGTGCGCCAGCCCGACGGCGTCCGCGTGCTCGACGACCGCAGCCTCAACGGCGTGTTCGTCAACGGCGAGCGGGTGGAGTGGAGCGTGCTCGGCGACGGGGACGAGATCCTGGTCGGGCGCCACAGCCTCCGCTTCCTGGACGTGACCGACGTGTCGCCGACGCCGGTCAACGTCGGCGGCGCTGCCGACCTCGCCACGTAGCGCTCGCCGCGGCGGCCCTGACAGCACGGCCGGCGACCTTCGCCGGCCACTAAGATCGCGCCCCCATGGCAGCCACCATCGCGGTCCTTTCGCAGAAGGGCGGGACGGGAAAGACCACGGCGGTCCGGACCCTGACCGACGTCTTCCGCCGGGTCGGGCTGGAGACGCTCGCGGTGGACCTCGACCCGCAGGCCAACCTGTCCGACTACTTCGACGTCCCTCCCGAGGCCGAGCCGACGGTGGCCGACGTGCTGGCCGGGCGCCGGCCGGCGGCGGAGGCGATCCACGACGGCGTGATGCCGGCCAACCTGCAGCTGGCCGAGTCCGAGCTGGCGCTCAGCGGCAAGATGGGACGCGAGCTGACGCTCAAACGCGCCCTGCGCGAGGTGGCCGCCGACTACGACGTCGTGCTGATCGACTGCCCGCCGGCGCTGGGCCTGCTGACGGTCAACGCGCTGGTCGCCGCCGACCAGGCCCTGATCACCGCCGAGGCGCAGTACTTCGCGCTCCAGGGAGTCGAGCAGGCGCTCGAGGTGATCGGCCTGGTCCGCGAGAACCTCAACCCCGATCTCGAGTGGCTGGGAGTGGTCCTCAACCTGGCCGACATGCGCACCATCCACTCCCGCGAGGCCTACCAGTCGCTGGCCGAGAACTTCGGTGACCGGGTCTTCGGGACCACCATCCGCCAGTCGATCGGCTACGCCGAGTCGGCCGAGCGCGCCGTGTCGATCATCGACTATCGCCCCGACCTGGGGGCGGACTACGTGGCGCTGGCCGACGAGCTCCTCGGGCGCCTGGGGCTGGCCGAGGCGCGGGGGCGCCTGGCCCCGCTGCGCGGTCCAGACCGCGACGGGCACGAGTCCCGACCCGCGGACGGGTCGCTGTCCTAGAGCGCCCGCACGTCGGCGCCCTGGGTCTCGAACGGCACCCGCACCACCTGCGCCCAGTCGCCGGCCGCCCGCCGCAGCGCCTCCACTACGCCTCCGGTCTGCTCGTAGTGCGTCCACACCAGCACCGACGGCCCGGCGCCCGAGATGGTGGCGCCCAGCGCGCCGAACTGGGACGCCCGGCCCGCCAGCTCCGCCGAGCGGGGGTAGAGGTGCGCGCGCCGGGGCTGGTGCAGGCGGTCCTCGAGCCCGCGGGCGACCAGGTCCCAGTCGCCCTTGGCCAGACCCAGGACCAGGAGCGAGGAGTGCGCGAGGTT
>DATFPO010000147.1:0-3188 GCA_035264745.1 Solirubrobacteraceae bacterium
GTCCAGTCCGCGCTGGACCGCCGCGACGAGATCATCCACGGCCTCGACGACTCCGGGCAGGTGGAATGGCTGGACCGTCACCGTGTCCAGCTGCTCCGTGGCCGGGGCCGGCTGGACGGCGAGCGCCGGGTGGTGGTGGAGGGGGAGTCGCTGAGCGCCCGCCGCGCCGTGGTAGTGGCCAGCGGGAGCGGGGCGCTGATGCCGCCGATCCCGGGGCTGGCCGAGGCGCGTCCGTGGACCAACCGCGAGGCGACCACCGCCAAGTCGGTCCCCGAGCGGCTCCTAGTGCTCGGCGGCGGCTTCGTCGGGGTCGAGATGGCCCAGGCCTGGTCCACCCTGGGGTCGGACGTGACCCTGGTCGAGGCGCTCCCGCGCGTCCTGTCCCGCGAGGAGGAGTTCGCCTCCGAGCAGGTGACCGACGCGCTGCGCGAGCGCGGCGTGGACGTCCGGACCGGGGCCGAGGCGACAGGGGTGTCGCGGGCGGATGGCGAGGTGACGCTGAAGCTCGAGGATGGGGACGAGGTGACCGGAGACGAGCTGCTGGTGGCGATCGGCCGCCGCCCGCACACCGACGACCTGGGGCTCGAGACGGTCGGGCTGCAGCCCGGGCAGGAGATCGAGGTGGACGACCGCATGCGCTGCGGACGCCACGAGTGGCTGTACGCCATCGGGGACGTCAACGGCCGCTCGCTGCTCACCCACATGGGCAAGTACCAGGCGCGGTTGCTGGCCGACCACCTGGGCCGCGGGGATGACATCCCGGCGACCCAGGACGGCCCGGTGGCTCCCAGGGTGATCTTCAGCGACCCGCAGGTCGCGGCGGTCGGCCACACGCTGGCGAGCGCCCGGGAGGCAGGGATGAGCGTCCGGGCGCTCGACGGCTCGACCGCGGGGTCGGCCGGCGCGAGCTTCGTGGGACGCAACACCGCCGGGACCAGCCGTCTGGTGGTGGACGAGGACCGCAAGGTCATCGTCGGCGCGACGTTCGTGGGGGTGGAGGTGGCCGAATGGCTGTACGCGGCCACCGTCGCGGTGGTCGGCGAGGTGCCGATCGAGCGCCTGCGCCACGCCGTGCCGGCCTTCCCCACCCGCAGCGAGGTCTGGCTCTACCTCCTGCAGGACTACTGGGGCTGAGCCGCCGGCGCTGAGCGGCTCACTCGCCGCTGGCCAGCTGCTCGGCGACCTGGCGTGTGACTGAACGCCTCGTCGCGCAGCCAGGTGGCGATCGGGCTGTGCATCTGCGAGAGGTGGCCCATGCGTCGCGACTCGCGCACCACGGCCTCGTCACGCTGCTTGCGCTCGGACACGAAGGCGGCCAGGGCGTCCTCGACCGAGGCGTCCGAGCCGAGGTGCTCCACCAGCGAGGCTGAGTCCTGGATGGTCATGCAGGCCCCCATCGAGGCGAACGGCGTGGTGGCGTGAGCCGCGTCCCCGATCAGGACCACCCGGCCCGAAACCCAGGTCTCGAGCGGCTCGAGATCCCACGCCTCGGTGGCCACGATGGAGGACGGGTCGGCGGCGTCCACGGCGTCGCGCAGCAGCTGGTACCAGCCCTCGATGTGCCCGAGGATGTCGCTCTTGTCGATCGTGCGCTCGCCGTTCGCCGGCGCGGTGGGTGACGTACCAGCGGCAGGTCCCGCCGCCGAGATCGGCGATGCCGCCCTTGGAGCCATGCGCCCAGATCTCGACATGGCGGTTGGGCTCCAGCAGCTCGTGCTCGAAGCCGTCCAGCACGCCGCCCCAGCCGGGCGAAGCCCGAGTAGTCGAGCTTCTCGCGGTCGGTTACCGAGCGGCGCACCGTCGAGTGGATCCCGTCGGCTCCGATCACCAGGTCCCCGGCCGCCCGGCCGCCGTCCCGCAGGATCGCGGTGGCGGTGCCGTCGTCCTGCTCGACCCCGACGCACTCCGATCCATCCGCACCACGCCGTCGCCCAGCAGCCGGATCGCCACCCGCTGCAGATCCCGCCGGTTGACGTCGCAGCTGGGGGCGCCGAGCTTGCGCGAGACCTCGCCCACCGGCATCAGCTCGATCAGGCGCCCCTCCTGGTTGCGGATCTCGGTGAACTCGATCGGCGACTCGATCTCGGTCGGGTCCTCGATGCCCAGCTCGACGAGACGGCGGATGGCGTACGACCATAGGGTGAACCCGGTCGCCCGCCCGGCGAGCTCGCCGTACCGCTCGTGCACTTCCACCTCGACGCCGGCGCGCTCGAGGGCCAGCGCGGTGGTCAGCCCACCGACGCCGCCGCCCACGATTCCCACCCGGTCCAGCTGGGTCATGGCCCTCCCCTTCCGAGATCGACGGGCGCGAGGCTAGCCGCTCCGGCCGTGCCGCCCACCCCCCCCGCCCGCTCGGTGTTCCGCCCCAGCGGATGCGAACATCTGTTCGCATGGCCTACGTCGAGCTCCACGTCCACTCCGCCTACTCGTTCCTCGACGGCGCCTCGTTGCCCGAGGAGCTGGTGGCGGCGGCGGTCGAGCGGGGGCATGACAGCCTCGCCCTGACCGACCACAACTCGCTGGCCGGGTCGATGGAGTTCGCCCAGGCGGCCCGCGGAGTGGGGCTGCGGGCGATCCACGGCGCGGAGCTGGATCTCGACGACGGGCGCCACCTCACGCTCCTGGTCGCCGATGCCCCGGGATGGAGCAACCTCTGCCGGCTGGTCACCGCGGCGCACTCCCACACCCGCGACCTGCGGCCCGGTCCGCCGGGAGAGCCCCGCGTGCGGCTGAGGACGGTGCTGGAGCATGCCGAGGGGCTGGTCTGTCTCACCGGCTGCGCCTCCGCGGGCGTGGAGGACGAGCCGACCGCCCGCCGCCTGCTCGAGGCGTTCGGCCCCGACCGCCTGCGGGTCGAGCTCCAGCGTCCGTACTGGCGCGACGACCAGGCGCGCAATCGTCGTCGCGCCGCGCTGGCCCGCCGGCTGGGCGTCCCCTGCGTGGCCACCGGCAACATCCACGCGCACGCGCGCGAGCGGGCATGGCTGCAGGACGCCCTGGTGGCGGTCCGACTGCACACCACCCTGGACGCCTCCGAGCCGGCGCGGCGCGGAAACCACTCCCACGTGCTCGCCTCCCCCGCCGCGATGGCCCGGTCCGTCGCCGCGCACCACGGCGGCCCCGACGTCGGCGCGCCGCCCGCCGGGGTACCGCACGCCGCCGCGCGTCCCGAGGTGGGCGGGCACGCC
>DATFPO010000148.1:0-6484 GCA_035264745.1 Solirubrobacteraceae bacterium
GCGACCGGCCAGCTCGGCGTCGACCATGGACTCGAGCGCCTCGGACTCGTCCCGGAGTAGCTCGACGGTGCTCAGGAGGTTGGCCTCGGCGGCCGGGTGCACCGCCCACAGCGCCGGCAGCAGTCCCGCGCGCACACGCGCGCGCGCGTAGGTATTGCCGCGGTTCGTCTCGTCCTCGCGCCAGGCCAGGCCACGCGCACGGCAGTAGGCCGCGGTCTGCTCCCGCGTGACCTGGAGAAGCGGCCGGATCACCGCCCCCTCTCGCGCGCGCATGCCGAGCAGGGCCCGCCGGCCCGGCGACGCGGCCAGGCGGTACAGGACGGTCTCGGCCTGGTCGGTGGCGGTGTGGGCGACCGCGACCGCGGCGGTGCTCGCCGACGCCAGGCGTTCGGCCTCGCGATAGCGGACGTCGCGCGCCCACGCCTGGAGGTTCCCCCGGCGCCGAGCGGGTGGGCGCTCGATGTGCAGGGCCACACCGAGGTATCCGCACAGCCGCGCGCAGTGGTGCTCGTCGTCGGCCGCCCGGGCTCGCAGGCGGTAGTTGACGTGGAGGGCCCGGACCGCCTCGTTCCCGCTCAGGCGCACGGCGACGTCGAGCAGGCAGACGGAGTCCTGGCCGCCCGAGAGCATCACCACCACCGGCCTGCCGGGCTCCAGCAGCCCGCTTCGACGGGCGGCCTCGAGCACGAGCGCCTCGTCGGTCATGCCGCGAGTGTAGAACCGACGGTCGCGCCGGTCGGCGACGATCAGTCCTCGGCCGGGCGGGCCAGGAAGAGTTCGGTCACGCCGGCGAAGCCCTTGAGTCGCACCTCGCCGATCCGCTCGAACTCGAGGTGCGCGCCGGCCGCCTCCACCACCGGACGGGTGACCAGCACCTCTCCCCCCGCGGCCCGAGCCGCCACCCGGGACGCCTGGTTGACCTCGCGGCCGTAGTAGTCGCCGTCCCGGTACAGCGTCTCCCCGTAGTGGATGCCGATGCGGGGCAGCGGCCGGGCGACCCAGAGCTCCTGGAAGCCGACCGCCCAGTCGGTCAGCGCCCCGGGATCCGAGCCGACGATCATCACCTCGTCCCCGATGGTCTTGATGACGCGCGCATCGTCGGGGAGCGTCTGCTCGACCGCGTCCACGAACCGCTCGACAGCGTCGATGGCCTGCATCTCGCCCTCCTCCTCGGTGAGGCGCGTGTAGCCGGCCAGGTCGGCGAACGCGATCGCGACCCTCAGGCGGCCCAGTTCGAGCATCTCGCCGTCGAGGTCCGCCTCCATGTGCCCGATCACGTCCTGCTCGACGAAGTGCTGGAGGTAGCGCTCGTGGATGTGGTCCATGATGGGAGACGCGAGCGGCAGGGTCTCGCGGGCCAGCCCCTCCATCTCCTCGGCCATCTCGAGGCCCGGGACGCCGTCGCGCATCAGCGGCTCGTGCACATAGAGGTGGAAGAGGCGCACCTCGGCGTCGGCCATCTGGGCGACCGCCTGCCCGTATACGCGCACCAGCTGGAGGAAGGCGACCAGCGGGAATCCCGCCGCCAGGACCGCCGCCACGTAGCGCAGCAGCTGGATGTCGTCCTCGGACAGGCGATCCAGGGACTCCAGGCTGAAGCCGACCGCTGAGAAGATGCGCTCGATCAGCCGCGCCTCTAGTCCGGTGTCGCGCGCCGCCTCCTCGACGGTGTACGTGCGGCCGTTGGTGGTCGGGAAGAGGTCCTCGATGTAGCCGAACGCCAGCCGCCCAGTCTCGGCCGCCCGGCGGATCTCCCGGAGGGGGTGCCCCCGCTCGCGCAGCCGTCCCACGATCCGCGCGTGCGCCACGGCCGCCGGCGTCCACTCGCCCTGGTACTGGGGGATCAGGCCCTCCCGGGCCCACCGGCGCAGCGTGGACTGGCTGACGCCGGCGCGGTCGGCCGCCTCCCGGAGCGTCATCCCAACATCCTCTCGGCGGTGCGACTCGCGGAGCGGGTCATCCGGTCACGCTACCTCCACCGGTTGCGCCGGCCGGCCCACCACCGGGCCCGTCGGCGACAAGACAGCGGCGGGACCTCCAAGGGGGTGGCCCCGCCGCTCGCGGGCGAAACGGCCCGCTGCGTCGGCCGGCGGCGCTCGTCTCGGGTCCGGCGGCGCCTCGCAAGCGGGAACCCGCTCACTTCTCGGCCTTCTGCCTGTCTGGGAGAGCTAGGTCTAGCCGCCCTGACGCCATCTGTCAATGCCGCCGCGCCCATCGCCCCGCTCAGGCGACCAGGTGCGGGTATTCCTCCTCGACCAGCGTCCGGTAGCGCGCGTACACCGGCCTGGTGATCGGTATGAGCGAGAGCGCGGCGCGCACGTCGCCGCCGGTCTTGATCCGGCGGCGCGCGATGGCGAACGCCACGTTCTCCCTGCCCTGGAAGTAGCGGTTGGCGGTCTCCGAGGCCATGGTCATCCTCACCCGCGGTTCCCACTCCACGTCGTCGGTCCACTCCCAGTGCAGGTTGCCGTCCTCGCCCCGACGGGCGGCCCGCACGTTGATCACCAGGTCCAGGTCCTCGAACTCGAACCGCTGCGGGACGTCGGCGTCCCGCAGGGCTGGGCCCATCGCGCCATCCTCGCTCATCATCGTGAACAGGCGATCTATGACCCCGCGGAACTCCTCGCGGGATCGGAACGGCGAGGCCATGCGCGCGGCTGGTGTCAGGCGCCGGGATCCCCGACGCTCAGCCGCTCCTGGGCGCTGGGCATCGGGTCCCGCCCCGCCGGGGCGGCGGCTCTGAGGGCCTCGACCGCGCTGGTCAGCGCGGCGAGCTGCTCCTCGATCCCCGCCAGGCGGCTGCCGAGCGACTCGTCGCGGGCAAGGCGGCGGACGTGCTCGTCGAGGCGGTCCACGCCGTCCTCGATGCCCTCGAGCCGCTGGGCCACCGACCGCACGCGTCGCGTGAGGCGCTCGATGTCGGCCGCCGAGGGGATGTTGAGCGCCCCCAGGGCGACCTCCTGCGCCTGGGCGGCCTTGTCGCGGGCGTCGAACGCCCGGCTGATGGCGGCGTTGATGAGCGGATTCTCGAGCAGGTCCTGCGCCAGCTTGCCGAGCGCGTCCTCGCCCTGGCGCGTGATGCGATCCCGCATGCTCTGGCTCGGCCCATCGTCGCTCATGGTGCCCCTCTCGTGGGTTTGGCCGGCGGGCCACGATACCGCACCCCCAGGGGGCCTCGGCTGGTGTGACCGGTCGCGTCGGCGGCCTGGCCGCCGGAATGACCCTAAAACCGCGAATCTAACCCTCAAGTTGAGGGTTAGATAAGGCTCGGGAGCGCAACATCGCGGCTTGCGCCGGGTTTCCCGGCTCGAGACCGCGCCGCCGGGCGCCATGATGGCGCCCGGCCGGTTGCGGCGGGGGGCACATACGCCCGCCCGCCTGGCCGGGGCGCGTGACAGGAAAGTTCCAGGTACGGTTCCGCGTTGAAAACGTCGCCCCCACCAAGTAGCTTCCTGCCACCGAGCCGCGAGAGGGCTCGGATCGGGGCGGCGGGGGCGCCCGACCGGCCCATGGTGGGAGGAGACAGGCGGCCCGGATGAAGAAGCGGAAGCTGATCACGAGCCTAGTGGTGACCGGGGCGCTCGCGGTCGGCCTCGGCTCCTCCCTGTCCCCCGCCTCAGGCGTCGACCGGTGCCCGTACGACGACCTCAAGCTCTGCCCCGAGGGCACCGCATCGCTGACCGGCGCCGTGGCTCCGGCGTCGACCACCGCCACCACGCCGCCGACCACCACCATCACCACGCAGCAGGGGACCCAGCCGGCCCCCGAGTCCACCGTCGTCAAGCCGCCCGCCCAGCGCCCCACCAACGTCGCACCCCGCAAGCCCAAGGCCAACCCGAAGAAGAAGGAAGACGAGAAGAAGAAGACGACGGATGAGGAGCAGAAGCAGCAGGGCGCGACCCCCAGCCCGGTCACCGCTCCGTCGAACCCCGGCTTCGCCCTGTCCGTTCCGGGCGCGCCCGCGATCGGCGTCCCCAACTTCTTCATCGAGAAGTTCCGCATCCCGCCGTTCCTGCTACCGATCTACCAGGCCGCCGGCACCGAGTACGGGGTCCCGTGGCAGGTCCTGGCGGCGATCAACGAGATCGAGAGCGACTACGGCCGCAACCTCAGCACCTCGTCCGCCGGCGCCATGGGCTGGATGCAGTTCATCCCGTCCTCGTGGAAGACGTACGGGGTGGACGCCAATGACGACGGGCGCAAGGATCCGTACAACCCCGTCGACGCGATCTTCGCCGCCGCGCGCTATCTGAAGGCGGCGGGCGGCGACAAGAACCTCCGTCAGGCGATCTTCGCCTACAACCACGCCGGCTGGTACGTCGACTCGGTGCTGCTGCGGGCCAAGCTGATCGGCGGGCTTCCCGACGACCTGGTCGGCGCCCTGACCGGCCTGACTCAGGGCCACTTCCCCGTCGCCGCACGCGCCACGTACACGGACGGCATCTCGAAGCGCCAGCTCGCGCTGCGCGGCCGCGCCGGAAACGCCGCCGTGCCGGTGGGCGGCTCGCCGACGCGACGGACGATCAACATCTACTCCCGCCGGGGCGCCCCGGTCATCGCCGTCAACGACGGGATCATCAAGAAGGTGGGCGTCAGCCGGACCCTCGGCCACTACGTGGTCCTGCAGGACGTCTACGGCAACCTCTACACCTACGCCCAGCTTGGCAAGGTGGCCCCCTCGTATCCCGCCCCCAAGCCGCGGCCGGTCAGCACGGCCGCCCTGGCCAAGACCCTCGAGCTGCCGCCGCGCGATCCCAGGCCGCTGCAGCCGGCGACGGCGGGCCGCCAGGCCGCCACGTTCGGCAAGGCGGCGGCGGCCACCAAGTCCCGTCGCACCCGGCTCGCGCTGCGGCCGGTCCCGGTCGCCAAGGAGCGCCTCTTCGCCCATCCCGGCCGGCCCCACGCCTACCGGGCGGGCGGCGAAGAGCAGCTGATGCAGTCGGGCAAGCCGGTTGCCGGCTACACCACCTTCCAGGCCTACTTCAAGCAGGTCCTCGGCCTCGGACGCGACGACGTAGTCCTGCGCAAGCTCAGGCCCGGCTCACAGGTGATCGCCGGCACCATCCTGGGACGCATCGACAAGACGACGTCGCTCGCGCCGCACGTCAGCTTCTCCGTCCGTCCCGCCGGACCCAAGTCCCCGGCCGTCGACCCCAAGCCCATCCTCGACGGCTGGAAGCTCCTGGAGTCCACCGCCATCTACCGCGCGGCGGGCAAGAACCCGTTCTTCGGGCCGGACGCGCGCAACCCCTCCATCGGCCAGATCCTGCTGCTCAGCAAGGAGGCGCTCGAGCGCCGGGTCCTCGCCGATCCCCGGATCAAGATCTACAGCTGCGGGCGCCGCGACGTGCAGGCCGGCCAGATCGACCGGCGAGTGCTGGCCACGGTGGAGTTCCTCACCGCCTCGGGGCTGAAGCCGACGATCACCAGCTTCAGGTGCGGCCACTCCTTCTACACCAAGGGCGGCATCGTCTCCGAGCACTCCTCCGGCAACGCGGTCGACATCACGGCGATCAACGGGATCTCGATCGCCGGCCACCAGGGCGCCGGCTCGATCACCGACATCACCATCCGCCGGCTGCTCACGCTCCAGGGCATCATGAAGCCGCACCAGATCATCTCGCTGATGACCTTCGAGGGTGCGAGCAACACGCTGTCGATGGCCGATCACGCCGACCACATCCATGTCGGCTTCCAGCCGCTGTTCGGGGCCAATGGCAAGCTCGGCCAGCAGTTCAACGCGGTGCTCAAGCCGGACCAGTGGGTGAAGCTCATCGACCGCCTGAACGAGATCGACAACCCCGTCGTCCCGGTCAGGCCGTCCAAGGCCGCCATACCGGCGAAGCCGGCCGGAAGCGGCCGGTAGCGCTCCGCGCGGGGTGACCGCGCGCGCCGTGGACGACGAGCGGCGGTTCAGGTTCGCCCAGTTCGAGTTCCCGTGGGCGCTGGGGCCTGACGACGGCCGCTACGTCCTGCGCGACGCCGACACCCATGAGCCCGGTCAGGTGCTGGTCCTGGCCACGCTGGGCGCCTCCCAGCGCCGCCTGGTGCGCCGCCGCCGGCCGCGCTCCGCGGCGCCCGAGCCGGAGCCCGCGCCGGTGTCGACCTCGCGGGCGACAGTCATCGCGGCGCAGCCGATGTCGCGGGACCGGGCCGAGGCGTGGTTGGGCGGGTTGGGTCGCCAGGAGGCCGCCGACGCCCTGGACGAGGGGCTGCGGGGGCTCAACCGGGCTCTGCGGGCCCACCGGGTGGCGGCCGCCGATCCGTCCATCAACGACGTCTCGCGCGACCAGGCGCTGGTGAGCCGGCTGGGCCACGGCAGCGGGGAGCAGGTGGCCGACGGCCGCTGGGCCGAGGCGATCGAGGTACCCCTCGACCCACGCCGGCGGCAGCGCCGGATCGCCGCCCTGCGCCCGCAGGAGCGCATCGCCGCGCTCCTGGGCGGGCGCGACCAGCCGCTCGCCTGCGAGGAGCTCGCGCTGCG
>DATFPO010000149.1:0-2636 GCA_035264745.1 Solirubrobacteraceae bacterium
ACCGCGAAGGGCACGATCCCGCAGCCCACGTCGACGGTGCCGACGTCGCGCAGACGCCATCCGATTCCCGCCCGGCTCAGCACTACGGTCGCGGCCTCAACCGAGCGCCCGGGTCGGGGCACGATCCGTGCCCGGGCCCACGGGCCGACCGTCGACACCCGCATGAACGACACGAAGTAGGCGTCGTCGGGCACGTGGACGGTGAGCGACGAGGTGTGCACCGTCACGCCGATCCGGGCCGCCTCCAGCGGGGTGGGCAGCCGTGAGGCCGAGGCGGCCTGCGGCAGCATCAGCGCGGCCAGCACCAGCGCCAGACCGAGCCCGAATAGCGAGCGGCGCCTGCGGCCGCGGATATCTCTCGTGCGAGCTGTCATCTGGTTACTCCCCTCCATGGTGGATGGCGCGACCCTAATGCGCCCGGGTCGGAAAACGCAATGGGCCGTCGGTCCAGCTGTCCGCCCAGGGACCGATGTGGTCGGTGATCGCATCCACGCCGGTCTAGGACTCGAGCGTGATCAGGACGCCCTCGTCGGGGCGGAGCACAAGGCGGTCGAGCCGTAGCTCGCCCGGCCGGCGGGCCGGGTCGGTCGAGACCTCGATGCGGCCACGGCCGGCCAGGCCGGTCCCCACCGCGACCTCGTCCGAGCAGAAGTTGAGCGCCACCGCCAGCCGCTCCCCCGGCGCCTCGCGCAGGTAGGCCAGGACGTCGTCGCTGTCGACCTCCAGCAGGAGCTCGCGGCCGCCCTGGAGCGCCGCCGAGCCGCGGCGCAGCCAGATCAGGCGGCGGTATAGGGACAGCGTCGAGTCCGAGTCGGCGGCCTGGACGGCGACGTTGGAGCGCTCGGCGTCGGGCGCGAACGGCAGCCAGGGGCGCCCGGTGGTGAAGCCGCAGCCAGGGCCGGCGACCGAGGGCGCCTGCCAGGCCAGCGGCGCGCGCTCGGGGTCGCGGCGGTCCACGTCGACCGCCAGCTCGGGAGGGACCAGCGCGTCGCGCATGCCCAGCTCCTCGCCCTGGTAGAGGAACGGCGTCCCCCGCAGGGTGAGCAGCAGCATTCCCGCCACCCGGGCGCGCGCCGGGCCGTGGCCGTCGTGGTCGTAGCGGCTCGCGGCGCGCGGGTGGTCGTGGTTGTTCAGGCACCAGGCCGGCCAGACCTCGGGCTCGGCCAGCTCGGTGAACTCGGCGATCACCTCCCGGAACGCCGCCGCGCTCCAGGGCTGATGCAGCAGCGAGAAGTTGTGGACCATGTGCAGCTCGTCGCCCGAGTTGACGTAGCCGACCAGGGTGCGCTGGTCGTCGGCGTAGACCTCGCCCACCGCGACGCGATCGCCGTACTCATCGAGCACCTGGCGCAGCCGGCGCAGCCGGTCGTGCACGCTCGGCCAGTGCTCCTGATGCGAGCGGCCCGGCTCGTTGTCGCCCAGCGCCGGGTCCTTGCCGATCTTGTAGACGGCGTCCAGCCGAAAGCCGCCGGCGCCCCGGTCCATCCAGAAGCGAAGGACGTCGAACATCGCCGCCTCCACTTCCGGGTTGTCCCAGTTGAGGTCGGGCTGCTGCGCCAGGAACGAGTGCAGGTACCACTGCGCCGTCGCCTCGTCCCAGGTCCAGGCCGGGGCGGGCTCCTTCCAGGCCGTCAGCCAGGTGTTGGGCGGTACGCCCTCGGCTGGCCCGTCCCGCCACACGTACCAGTCGCGCCGCGGGCTTTCGCGGTCCGAGCGCGACTCCGCGAACCAGGGGTGGCGGTCGGAGGTGTGGTTCGGGACCCAGTCGACCAGCAGCCGGATGCCCCGCCGGGCAGCCTGCGCCGCCAGCTCGTCGAAGTCGGCCAGCGTGCCGAACAGCGGATCGACGTCGGTGTGGTCGCTGACGTCGTAGCCGAAGTCGGCCATCGGCGAGCGGTAGAACGGCGACAGCCAGATCGCGTCGACGCCCAGCGACCGGGGGCTCCCGTCGTTGAGGTGATCCAGATGGGCGGTCACTCCCCGCAGGTCCCCCACGCCGTCGCCGTCGGAGTCGGCGAAGCTGCGCGGGTAGACCTGGTAGACCGGGCCCCGCTGCCACCAGGCCAGCTGCTTGTCGAGCGGCGCCGGCGTCAGCCCTGCTTGGGGATGACCGAGATCTGGCCGCTGGTCTCCAGCACCGCCCAGCGCATGTCTGCCACGCTGGGCACCTGCTGCTGGCGCCCCTCGGCCTCCAGCTCCTCGCGGGTCAGGCGCTCGCGCCGCATGTTGCGCTCCACGACGCGACCGTTCTCCACCAGGACCACCGGCTGGCCCTCGAGCACCCGCCGCAGAGGACGGAACCTGAAGTTAACAAACGCCATCAGCGCGGTCAGAACGGCGATGGTGGAGATGACTATCAGAGCCCCGGTGATGGAGTAGTCGCTCTGGGTCACCCCCTGCTGGACCAGGTCGCCGATCACCACCAGCATGATCAGGTCGAACGGCTCCAGCGAGGACAGCTCGCGCCGACCGATCATCCGCGTGATCAGCAGAATGAAGAAGAAGACGACGGCGGCGCGGATTACCAGGTCCATGGCTCAGGGGAAGAGGCTCAGGGGAAGATGGTCAGGGGATTGCGATGGGTGATCAGCGGGCGGTCGCCGTCGTCGAGCTCGGTGACCTGGACGCGGCGGCCG
>DATFPO010000150.1:0-10582 GCA_035264745.1 Solirubrobacteraceae bacterium
AAGGCTCGACGGATCGGCCGGATCGTGCAGCCAGCCGGCCACGTCGGTGAGGTAGATCAGCTTGTGGGCGCCCAGCGCGGCGGCCACCGCCCCGGCCGCCTCGTCGGCGTTGACGTTGTAGGAGTGGCCATCGCGGTCGGCGCCCACCGAGGCGATCACCGGGATGTAGTCCTCGGCCACGTGGTTGACGACGTCGACGTCCACCCGCTCGACCCGGCCCACGAAGCCGATGTCCCGACCGCTCGACGCGGCCTGGCGCTGCACCCGGAACAGCAGCCCGTCGTCGCCGCACAGCCCAACCGCCGGCTGGCCGTGGCGACCCAGCCGCAGGACGATGTCCTTGTTGACCTTGCCGACCAGGACCATCTTGGCCACCTCGACCGTGGCCGGATCCGACACCCGCAGGCCCTCGACGAACTGCACCGGCAGGCCCAGGCGGTCCATGTAGCTGGTGATGTCGGGCCCGCCGCCGTGGACCACGATCGGGTTGATCCCGACGTACTTGAGCAGCACCACGTCGCGGGCGAAGTCCTCCCGCAGCCCGGGGTCGGCCATGGCGGCGCCGCCGTACTTGATCACCACGGTCTGGCCGTGGAACTCCCGGATGTACGGCAGCGCCTCCAGCAGGGTTCCGACGTCGCGCATCGGCCCGCCTCAGGTTGTGTACTCGGCGTTGATGGCCACGTACTCGTGCGAGAGATCGGAGAAGAACACCTCGGTGGCCGCGCCCTCCCCCGGCAGCCCGACCACGTATTCCACCTCGTCGCCCTGCACCGCCCGCGCCAGCCCGTCGGCGTCGTGGGGCGTCGCCCGGCCCTGCGAGCACACCTGGACGCCCTCAATGGCGATGTCCACGGGCAGCGGAGCCGTCCCCGGCAACGCCATCCCCACCGACGACGCCACGCGCCCCCAGTTCGGGTCGCCGCCGTGCAGGGCGGCCTTTACCAGCGGCGAGTTCGCCACCGCTCGCGCGGCCGCCTCGACGTGGAGCTCATGGCCCCCGGTCACCACCACCCGGCCCACCCGCCGGGCTCCCTCGCCGTCGGCCACCATCAGCAGCGCCAGCTGACGCATCAGGGCGTCGAGCGCCTCGCCCAGGGCCAGCTCCTCCTCGGAGTCGGGCGCCACCCGGATTCCGGAGACGCCGCTCGCCATCAGCACCACCGTGTCGTTGGTGGACAGCTGGCCGTCCACCGTGATGCGCTCGAACGACCGGGCGGCGGTGGCGTCCAGGAGCAGGTCGGCGGTCTGTGGCTCCAGCGCCGCGTCGGTCTGGACGAAGCACAGCAGGGTGGCGAACGCCGGCGAGAGCATCCCGGCCCCCTTGGCCTGCGCGCTCAGGCGCACGTCGCCGCCCGGGAGACGCACCTCCAGGGAGGCCCGCTTGCAGAACGCGTCGGTGGTCCGGATCGCCTCGGCGAAGTCGGCGTCGCCGTCCGCGCGCAGCTGGGCGGCGGCGCCCGGCAGCCCCCGGACCAGCGTGTCCACCGGCAGCGGGACGCCGATCACGCCGGTCGAGGCCACCGCCACCCGGGATTCGCTCACGCCGGCGATCGCCGCGGTGGCCCCCTGGACCTTGGCGGCGGCCGAGAGTCCGCCGCCTCCGGTGGCCGCGTTGGCGTTGCCCGAGTTGGCGGTCACCGCCCGCAGCGCCCTCAGGTCGCAGCGCTCCTGGCAGAGCAGCACCGGCGCGGCCAGGACCCCGGAGCGGCTGAAGCGGGCGGCGCTGACGGTGTCGGGCGCGTCGGCGACCACGACGCCCAGGTCCCGCGCCCCGTCGGGCTTGATGCCGCAGGCCACGCCCGCCGCCCGGAACCCGCCCGGCAGGCCGGCGACCTCTTGGACGTGCTCGGGAGCCTGCACCCAGCGGGAGGCGAAGAAGCTCACGAGATCCCCTCCCCCTCCGGGCGCCCGAACATCAGGTTCAGGTTCTGCACCGCCTGGGACGCGGCGCCCTTCCACAGGTTGTCGATCACCGCGAACACGATCAGCCTGGTGCTGTGCCCGTCGACGTGCACCGACATCCGGCAGATGTTGGTGTCCCGGACGTCGCGGACGCCCGGGGGGTCCTCGGGCAGCTCGATGAACGTCTCCCCGGCATAGGCGTCGGCGTAGAGCTCGCGCAGCTCGGCCTGGTCGAGCTCGCGGCGCGGGGTGACGTAGCAGGAGACCAGCTCGCCCTGGTCCAGCGGCAGCAGGTGCGGGATGAACGTCGGCCGCACGGGGGCCCCGAGCGCCTCGAGCTCCTGATCGATCTCGGGTGCGTGGCGGTGACCGGCGACCCCGTAGGGGCTGACATTCTCGTCCGCCGAGACGAAGTGCGTCGTCTGGTTGGCCTCCCGCCCGGCGCCGGACACCCCGGACTTGGCGTCCAGGATCACGTCGGCCATGGCCCCGGCCCGGGCGAGCGGTGCCAGGGCCAGCAGGGCGGCGGTGGGATAGCAGCCCGGGTTGGCCACCAGGTCGGCGCCGGCGACCTCCTCGCGGCGCAGCTCGGTCAGCCCGTAGACGGCCCCGTCCAACAGTGCCGGGGCGGCGTGCGAGCCGTACCAGCGCTCGTAGCGTTCGAGGTCGTGCAGGCGGAAGTCTGCGGACAGGTCGACCACCCGGGCCCCCCGCTCGCGCAGGGCGGCGACGACCGGGGCCGAGGCGCCGTGGGGATAGGCGACCAGCGCGGCGTCGATGTCGCCGACGCGCTCGACGTCGCCCTCCTGCAGGGTCAACGGCACCCGGTGGCGGGGGTAGAGCTCATGGAGCCTGCGCCCCGCGTCCGTGCGGCTGGTCACTGCGACCAGGTCGAAGCAGGGGTGGCGCCAGAGCAGGTGGGCGGCCAGCGCCCCGGCGTAGCCGGACGCGCCGAACACCGCCACGCTGACCGCGGAGTCAGACACGCAGGGTGCCCTCGAGCTCGTCGGCCAGCGCGGCGGCGATCCGTTCGCGGTGGGCGGCCACCTCGTCGTCGGTCAGCGTGCGATCCGCGGCCCGGAACTCCAGAGCCAGGGCCAGCGACACACGCCCCTCCCCCACCTGCGGCCCACGGTAGACGTCGAACACGTCGACGCGCGCGAGCTCTCCGCCACCGGCGCGGCGCACGACGTCCACCACCGCGGCGGCCGGCACGGTGTCCCCCACCACGACCGCGAGGTCCTGGCGCACCGCCGGGAACGGCGAGAGCTCGCGGTACACCGACACGCCGGCCGCCGCGAGCTGCACGACGCGGTCGAGATCCAGCTCGAACCCGGCCGCCGCCTCGAGCTCCCAGCCGCGGCACACCAGCGGGTGAACCTCGCCCAGCCAGCCCAGCGTCGTCTCCTCGCCCGCGTTGACCGCCGCAGCTCGCCCCGGGTGCAGGAACGGCTCGGTCGCCGGCGCCACCGACCATGGAATGCGCAGGGCGTCGAGCAGGGCCGCCAACATCGCCTTGGCGGCGAAGAAGTCGGCCGGCGGAGGGTCCGGCGTGCGCCAGGAGCCCGGCCGGGCGGCGCCCGTGAGCAGCACGCCGACGTGGCGGCGCTCGTCCGGGAGTGGGCCGCCGGTGTCGTCGACGTACACCGCCCCGGTCTCGAACAGGCGCAGGTCGGAGGCGTGGTGGGCCGCGTTGTGGGCCGCCGCGTCGAGCAGCGAGCCCAGCAGCAGCGTGCGCATGGCCGACTGCTCGGAGGACAGCGGATTCTGGAGGCGGACTGCCCGGCGGCGGCGGTCGTCCGCTGGCAGGCGCAGGCGGTCGGCGACGCCCGGGGCCTGGAAGCTCCAACCCACGATCTCGAGCAGCCCGTGGTCGGCCAGGAGATCCTCCACGCGCCGGCGGGCGCGCTGGGCCGCGGTCAGACCGCCGCCCCCGTCCGGGCGCGAAGGGATGGTCGCCGGCAGACGCTCCATGCCGTCGATGCGGGCCACCTCCTCGATCACGTCGGCCTCGCGGGCGACGTCGTCGCGGCGATGGTGGGGCACGGTGACGTCCAGCCCGTCCTCGGCGTTCGCCACGTCGAATCCCAGCGACTCGAGGATCTGCACCGCGCGCTGGATGGGGATCTGCTGCCCCAGCAGCCCGGCCATGCGGGCTGTCCGCAGGCGGACGGTGCGCGGCGGCGGACCTGGGCCGCCCACGTCGACGGTGCCGGGGACCAGCCGAGCGCCGCACACCCGCTCCATGAGCGCCGCCGCCACCGCCTGGGCCTCGAGCGCCTGCTCGGGTTGAAGCTGCTTCTCGAAGCGTGCCGACGCCTCGCTGCGCAGCCCCAGACGGGTCGAGGTGCGCTGGAGGTTGGGCCCGTTCCAGGTCGCCGCCTCCATGAGCACCCGCACGGTGGAGCCCGACACCTCCGAGCGCGCGCCCCCCATGACCCCGGCGATCGAGGTCGGCCCCTGGTCGTCGCAGATGACCACCACGTCGGGATCGAGCCGGCGCACCTCGCCGTCGAGCGTCTCGACCTCCTCGCCGTCGCCCGCACGGCGCACCACTAGCCGGCCGCCGGCGACCCGGTCGAGGTCGAACGCGTGCAGCGGCTGGCCGGTCAGCAGCATCACGTAGTTGGTCACGTCCACGACGTTGGAGATCGGCCGCTGTCCGGCCGCCATCAGCCGCGCCTTCAGCCACGCCGGGGACGGTCCGACCCGCACGTCGTCGAACCGCCGGGCGGTGAAGCGCGGGCACAGCTCGGGGACCTCGACCACCACCTCCACCCCGTCCACCGGGCCGGAAGCGCCGGGATCCTCGGCCCAGGGCGGCGTGCCCAGCGGCGCGCCGGTGGCGGCATGCGCCTCGCGCGCCACCCCGTAGATGCCCAGGCAGTCGGGCCGGTTCGGCGTGACCTCCAGCTCCAGCACGTCGTCGGCGATCGGCAGCACCTCCAGCAGCGGGGTGCCGGGGGCCAGGCCGTCCTCGTCCAGGACCAGGATCCCGGCGTGCTCGGTGCCGACGCCCAGCTCGTCCTCGGCCAGGATCATCCCCTCCGAGACCACGCCGCGCAGCTCGGCGGCGTCCAGCCGGCTGCCGTCGGGCAGGACCGCGCCCGGGCGCGCCACCGCCACCGTCTGGCCGGCGGCGACGTTGGGCGCGCCGCACACGATCTGGGCGACATCGACCTCGCCGACCGCGACCCGGCACACCGACAGGCGGTCGGCGTTGGGGTGGCGCTCGGCCTCCAGTACCTTCCCGACCACGAAGGCGTCGAGCGCGGTGACGCCGTGGCGCAGCACCCGCTCGACCTTGGTGCCGGTCATGTCGAGGCGCTCGGCCAACTGGGCGGGATCGAGCGCGGGGCGGCAATGATCGTGCAGCCAGCGGATGGGCACCCTCATCCGAACTGCTCCAGGAAGCGCACGTCGTTGTCGTAGAAGAGCCGCAGGTCCGGGACGCTGTGCTTGAGCATCGCGATGCGCTCGATGCCCATGCCGAAGGCGAAGCCCTGGATGCGCTCGGGGTCGTAGCCGTGCTCGCGCACGTGCTCGAACACGTTGGGATCGACCATTCCGGCGCCCAGCACCTCGATCCAGCCCTCCCCCTTGCACAGCGGGCAGCGCGATCCGTCCTCGAGCACCCCGCCCGTGCAGCGGAAGCAGGAGACGTCGACCTCGACGCTGGGCTCGGTGAACGGGAAGAAGTGCGGGCGCATGCGGACCTCGCGCCGGGGACCGAACACCGCCCGGGCGAACGCCAGCAGCGTCCCGTGCAGGTCGGCCAGCGTCACGTCCTGGTCGACCGCCAGGCCCTCCACCTGATGGAACTGGGGCGTGTGGGTGGCGTCGGAGTCCGGCCGGTAGACCCGACCGGGGATGACGATGTACAGGGGCGGGGGCCGCTCCTCCATGGCCCGGATCTGCGCCGGGGAGGTGTGGGTGCGCAGCACCACGTCGTCGCTGACGTAGAAGGTGTCGGTGCGCGCCCGTGCCGGATGCGTGGGCAGGTGGTTGAGGGCGTCGAAGTTGTAGTAGACGGACTCGACCTCGGGACCCTCGGCGACGTCGAAGCCCAAACCGAGGAAGACGTCCTCGATCTCCCGCCGCGTCTGGGTGATCAGGTGGCGGCGTCCGACCGGATCTACCGGGTCGCCGGGAAGCGTCACGTCCACGCGGTCCTGGGCCAGGCGCGCGTCGAGCTCGGCGGCGTAGAGCTGCGCTCCGCGGCGCCCGATCATCTCCTCCAGCGCTTGGCGGGCCTGGTTGGCCGCCTGCCCCACCGGGCCGCGGTCGGGCGCCGGCAGCTCGCGCACCCGCCGCAGCAGCTGGGGAAGCTCGGCGCGGCGGCCGAGGAAGCGCACCCGCAGCTCCTCGAGCTCCGCGGTGGAGCCGGCCGCCTCCACCGCGGCCTCGGCCTCCCGCCGCAGCTGCGCGATCCGGTCCATCATGGCGCGGCCATCCTAGTCAGCTCGTAGAGCGCCACCGCGGCGGCGACGGCGGCGTTGAGCGAGTCGCCCACGACGGGGATGTGGGCCACCCGCCGGCACTCGGCGACGACCTCGTCGGGGAGCCCCTCGCGCTCGGCGCCGACCAGGACGGTGGCCTCGCCGGCCGCCGGCCCGCGCAGCGGCTCGCCATCCCCCGGGACGAGCGCGATGCGCTCGCCGGGCAGCTCGGCGGCGCTCGCCCGGGCCAGCGGAACCGCGAACACCGCGCCCATGCTGGCCCGGACCGCCTTGGGCCCGTAGGGATCGGCGCAGCCGGGCCCCAGGGCCACCGCCGACGCGCCGAACGCGTGAGCGCAGCGCAAGATCGTCCCCACGTTGCCCGGGTCGCGGATCCCGTGCAGGTACACGCAGAGCGGCCCGACCGGCGCCGCCCATCGCTGCTCGTAGACGCCGATCACGCGGGTGCCCGAGCCCAGCGTCGAGACCCTCGCCAGCGCCTGCGGCTCCACCTCGACGCCGTCCAGGCCGCTACCCGCCGAGGAGTAACGCGCCAGCGCCGGCCAGCGGGCGGCGTCGGCGGCGGCGACCAGGTCCTCGCCCTCGGCGGCGAACCGCCCGCTGCGCTCGCGGGCGCGCCGGCGCTGCAGGGCGCGCAGCTCCTTGAGGGCGGGGTTGTGGTGGGAGGTGATGGTCTTCATGTCGGGTTCGGGAAAACAAAAGGGCGCCGTCCGGAGGAGCGGCGCCCGTCGAGGCTTGGTGCGTCGGTTGCGGGATCAGCCGGCCGACGCCTCGCGGGCGCGCTGGGCAAAACGTCGGAAGGCGTCGGCGTCGCGGACGGCGAGGTCGGCCAGCAGCTTGCGGTCCAGCTCGACGCCGGCCGTGTGGAGGCCATGCATGAGCTGTGAGTAGGTCATGCCCTCCCGCCGGGCGGCGGCGTTGATGCGGGTGATCCACAGCCGACGGAAGTCGCGCTTGCGGTTGCGCCGGTCCCGGTAGGCGTAGGAGTCGGCGCGCAGCAGCGCCTCCTTGGCCCGCTTGTAGGAGGAATGGGCGTCGCCCCGGTAGCCCTTGGCCCGTGCCAGGGTCGCCCTGCGCTTCTTGCGCGCGTGGATCGAGCGCTTGACCCGGGTCATCGTCCCGCCTCGCGCCGGCCCAGCAGCGCCCGCACCCGGCGGCGGTCGGGTCGGGAGATCTCCACCGGCCGGGCGAAGCGCCGCTTCCGCTTCGGCGGCTTCTTCTCGAGGATGTGCGTCGAAAAGGCATGGCGCCCGCGCAGCTTTCCGCCGCCGGTCCGGCGGAAGCGCTTCTTGGCCCCCGAGTGGGTCTTCATCTTGGGCATGGGACGGCCAAGTAAAGCAGACGCCCGCCGGCCCTCCGCGAAGCCGGGCGCGGCTCAGGACCTGGCCGGCGCCAGCAGCATGGTCATGTTGCGCCCGTCCTGCTGGGGACGCTGCTCGACCACCGCCAGCTCGGCCAGCTCGTCGGCCAGTTGGGCGAGCAGCCGCTCGCCGCGCTCCGGATGCGTCACCTCGCGCCCGCGGAACATGATCGTGACCTTGACCTTGTCCTGGTTGCGCAGGAAGCGCTCGACGTGGCCCTTCTTGGTGTCGTAGTCGTGCTGGGCGATCTTGGGGCGGAACTTGATCTCGCGGATCGTGATCTGCTGCTGGTGCTTGCGGGCGGCCTTCTGCTTCTGCTCCTGCTCGTACTTGTACTTGGAGTAGTCGAGCACGCGGCACACCGGCGGCCGGGCCTCGGCCGCCACCTCGACCAGGTCGAGGTCGCGCTCCTGGGCGTACGTCAGGGCCTGCTCGGTGGGCACCACGCCCACCTGCTCGCCGTCGTCCCCGATCAGTCGGACCTCAGGGACGCGGATGCGGTCGTTTATGCGGGTGGGATCCCGCTCCGGCGGCCGCCGGTCGAACCTGCGCGGGATCGGCACTACGGCTGGCGAGGACGCGTCAAGCGGTGCGCGGCCGGTTGCGGAGCGGCAGGATCAACGGGGCGCGAGTATAGCCGCTCGCCGCGGGCCTCCCGGCTGACCGTGGCGGCGGCCCGAGCGGACCGGTCGAGGGCTCGGCGGCGCCGGCCGATGCCCCTCCGTCACGCCGATCGCTGCTCGGTCTCGGAGGTGACTCGGGCGACGAAGCCGTCCAGCGCGACGCTTCCCGCGTCGCCACCGCGGTGCTCGCGCACGGCGACCGTGCCCGACTCGGCCTCGCGGTCTCCCACCACCAGCATGTAGGGGACCTTCCGCAGCTCGGCGTCGCGGATCTTGCGGCCAATCGACTCGTCCCGGTCGTCGAGGCGGGCGCGGATGCCGGCCGCCCGCAGCCGGTCGAGGGCCTGCTCGCCGTAGCCGTGATGGCGCGTGGCGATGGGCAGGACGATGGCCTGCACGGGCGCCAGCCACACCGGCAGCTCGCCGGCGTAGTGCTCGATGAGGATCCCGATGAAGCGCTCGAATGAGCCGAACAGCGCCCGGTGGATCATCACCGGCCGGTGCTCGGCGTTGTCCGCGGCCGTGTAGCTGAGGTCGAAGCGCTCGGGCATCGCGTAGTCGAGCTGGACCGTGCCCAGCTGCCAGGGACGCCCGATCGAGTCGGTCATGTGCAAGTCGATCTTGGGGCCGTAGAACGTGCCCTCGCCCTGGGCCACCGCGTACTCGAGCCCGCGGCGCCTGAGCGCCGCGGCCAGCGCGCCCTCGGCGCGGTCCCACATCTCGTCGCTGCCCAGCCGCCGGTCGGGGCGGGTTGAGAGCTCCAGCCGCGGCTCGAACCCGAACAGGTCGTAGAGGAAGAAACCGAAGTCCAGGCAGCCCAGGACCTCGTCCTCGATCTGGGCCGGGGTGCAGAAGATGTGGGCGTCGTCCTGGGTGATGTGCCGTACCCGGAGCAGCCCGTGCAGGGTGCCGCTCGGCTCGTGGCGGTGGACCAGCCCCGCCTCGGCGTAGCGGATCGGCAGATCGCGGTAGGAGCGCAGATCCGAGCGGTAAAGCAGGACGTGCGCGGGGCAGTTCATCGGCTTGAGCCCCATCGGGCGCTCCTCCACCTCGGTGAAGTACATGTGGTCGCGGAACTTCTCCCAGTGGCCTGACTGCTTCCACAGCTCGACGTCGTAGAGGATCGGCGTGCGCACCTCGCGATAGCCGCGAGCGAGGTTCTGCTCGCGCCACAGCTCGGCCAGGGCGTTCCAGACCGCCATCCCGTCGGGCAGCCAGAGGGGCGAGCCCGGCGAGACCTCGGAGAACAGGAACAGCTCGAGGTCGCGCCCCAGGCGACGGTGATCGCGCGCGCGGGCCTGCTCGAGGCGCTCCAGGTGCTCGTCCAGCTCGCCCTGGGAGAAGAACGCCGTGCCGTAGATGCGCGTCAGCTGGATCCGGCTCGCGTCCCCGCGCCAGTAGGCGCCAGCCACGGACTGGAGCTTGAACGCCTTCACCCGCCGGGTGGACGGCGAATGCGGCCCCCGGCACAGGTCGGTGAACGGGCCGTTGGTGTACAGCGACACGCTCTCCACGCCCTGGTCGCGGACCAGGTCCTCGATCAGCTCGACCTTGTAGTCCTGACCCTCCCGCACGAAGCGCTCGAGGGCCTGGCCGACCGAGACCTCCTGACGCACGAACTGCTCGTCCGCCGCCACGTGCTCGCGCATGCGTGCCTCGATGCGCTCGAAGTCGGCCTCCGAGACCGTGGTCCCCTCGGGGAATTCGAAGTCGTAGTAGAAGCCCTGGTCGATCGGGGGGCCGATCGAGATCTTCACCCCCGGATAGAGCTCCATCACCGCGGTGGCCAACACGTGCGCGGCGTCATGGCGGATCAGCTCAAGCGCCTCGTGGCTACCCGGCGTGACGATCTCGACCGGCTCGCCGTCCTCTAGCGGACGCCCGAGGTCGCGCACCGCCCCGTCGACGCGCACGGCGAGCGCGTCGCGGGCCAGGCCCGGTCCGATGGCGGCCGCGGCGTCCGCGCCGGTGGCCCCCTCGGGGAGGTCGAGCCGGGAGCCGTCGGGCAGCAGGACGTGCATCGGCCGGATGCTACTCAGCGCCCTCCCGCTCGCCAGCCGGGCGTGCGGTGTGACCAGCGTCACACGAACCGGCCGAACTGGCGTTCGATCGCGGGTACGTTGGGACGGACGGAATGGCTGCCGGGCGCCGCGCGCCCGATCGGCCGCAGCCCCGCCGGCGCGTCGCCGGCGATCCGGGGCCAGCGGTCGTGCCGCCGTCCTGCAAGCGAGCG